>JAUMDQ010000254.1:0-6027 GCA_032121715.1 Flavobacterium sp. | reverse complement strand
TTGAATGTTGGCGATGCTGTCTAAAAAGTTACTTCCTTTAAATAAAATTCCATTTTTGGAAGCGGCGCCAATTCCACCGAAATATCCTAATGGAATACTGATCACCAATGCGCAAGGGCAAGAAATCACTAAGAAAACTAATGCTCTGTATAGCCATTGATTGAACACATAATTTTCTACAAAGAAAAATGGAAGAACGGTTATTAAAACTGCTAAAAGCACTACAATTGGAGTATATATTTTAGCAAATTTTCTTATGAATAATTCTGTTGGTGCTTTTTGAGAGGTGGCATTTTGTACTAGTTCTAAAATTTTACTCAACTTACTATCTGTATAAGCTGTTGTAATTTTAACTTGGGCAACGGTATTCAGGTTTATCATTCCTGCTAAAACAGTTTCGCCTTTTCTTTTTGTGTTGGGTATGCTTTCACCTGTGAGTGCTGCGGTATTGAATGAAGCGTTATCTGAAATGAGTTCTCCATCAAGGCCTAATTTTTCACCTGGTTTTAGTTGAATAATGTCGCCAATTTTGGCATTTTCTGCTTTTATGGTTTTGACTTGATTGTTTTCTAAAATTGTAACTTCGTCTGGTCGTTGGTCGAGTAGTGTTTTAATGTTTGCTTTGGCTCTTTTTACGGCTAATGTTTGAAAGACTTCGCCAATGGCATAAAATAGCATTACGGCTACACCTTCGGGAAATTCTCCAATGGCGAATGCTCCTATTGTGGCGATGGTCATTAGTAGGAATTCTGAAAATATTTCGCCTTTTGTGATACTTTCAAATGCTTCTTTTACAACTGGAAATCCAACTGGAATATAAGCGGCTATATAAAAAGCCATTCGAACCCAACCTGAAAACCACGTTTGAGGAAGGTAGTTGTCAAAAACGATAGCAATAAGTAATAAAATCAAACTTATAAAAGCAGGTATAAATAATTTTAAAGTGCTGTCATTACCGTTTGAATGGTCGTGTTCGTCATCGTCTGAATGTTTGTGTTTTTCAGTTGCACAACAGCCGACTTCTTGATGTTCTTCTTTTAATTGTTTATTGGCCTCCGAATTTATTTTATCTTCTTGAGTACAGCAAAGTTGTTTACCGTTTTTGTCGTATGTATGTTTATGTTCCATATTTTACAGGGTTTCGGTTAACATTTCGCGAACTTTGAGTAGGTGGGGATATTTGTTCTTTGTATGTTTTATCACTAGTCAAATATACAAAAAAGAAGTTGGAGTTTTCCTTAAAACCCTCATCTATTGAAACCGCTATTGGCAGTTAATTATTAATCATAATATTCAGATATTTTAATAATTGTTCTTTTTTTTGTTTCTAAAATTTGAATTCCATCAAAAAATAAATTGTCTTCTGTATTATCATCTTCAAATTCTAAAAAAAGGGAGGAATTACTATTTTCTGTTTTTTTAAATTGACCTTCACTAAGTTTTTTGCAATAATTGGCAAATTTAAATTTGCATGCTACATCATTAATTTTTCTTAATAGAGTACTGTCTAGTGTTTTATTCTGGTAAATATCCGTTTTAATTTCTACGGAACTGATAAAATGGTTACAGCCGCCTTTGTATAAAGTTAAAGTATCTCCATTATAAATTACTGTTGCTTTGTTGGTTTTTGAATCCCAAACATATTTTTCAATTTCAAGTTCATTTAACCATTCTTCTGTTACTTTTTTGTAATCGTCTTCAAAAATACAATCAGAATTATTTTCAAATTCATTGTCTTCTTCTTTTGTTTTTGAAACCGAATCAGATTTAATACTTTCAATTTTAATGTTTTCAGGTTGAGTTTTTTTCTCAGAACAAGAAAGCGTTAAAATTAATAGCGATATAGAATAAATTGTTTTTCTCATGAAATTACTGTTTAAGTCTCACAGTTTTTTGAAGTTTGGAGATTGGTTGGTCAAATATATAAATTTAGGAGAAAACTTACAAATCAAAAACAACCATGATTTTATGGTATAAAGCCAAGTTGATATAGACTTTTTATTATAAATAAAAAAGACCTCAAACTAAAAGTCTGAAGTCTTGGTTGGCGTTTTTCGAATTTTCTAATTGAAATATTTTGCAATATATTCCGTTAGATTTTCATCACTCATTTTGTTGGATGTACTTTCGCTAGAAACCGCATTTTTATATTGTGGTGTTTCCGCTAGGAATTTCATGAATTGTTCTTGGATTTGTCCCGTTCCAGTTATATGTATCTCATCTACGTTTTGCATTTTACTTGCAATTTCCTTGAAAAATTTTTGAGTTAAACTTATTTCTTGATTGTTAGAAGTTTTCTCATTTGAGTTATAATCTGGCCCAGCATTTTTAACGTGACCGAGAACAATAAATTTCCCATTATCAACATCTTCTTTTCCTACGATTATGGCATTTTGTGAATCCATCCAAATCCCAAACGACTTTTTGTTTTTATCATTCATAATTTTACTTTTCTTAAAGGTAACCTTATGAAACTTAAGAATTAGTTTTTTGGCTTAAGTTTGTGATAATTATTTTGATTTTCAAATACTTAACATTCTATGAGTTGTAGCTGTGTAAAAGATTATTTTTTTATAATATAAGATTTCATAGCGGAAAATCGAACATGATGTTAAAGATGAATTTAGCTATTGCGCTAAACCGTTGTTACCTGCTATTATTACCTTTAATTACCCAGCCAACATTTTTCATATTTTTTATTTTTGGATAAATATCATCAGATGTATTTTTTATTTGGTCAATTCCAATTGAAAATAGAAGATAGTTTTCTCCAAGATTTGAATAGTTATAATAATGTACGTCAGCCTTTGAAGTTGGGTCTATTATAAATAATAATTCCCTTTCAACTTTTACTTGCGCTAAACTATCTGGATATTTTCCATTTTGATCTTTATAATATTCAATATCTGCGATTAACGAATTCAATCTAACTTGAGCAAGTTTTTCTTTGTCCACTTTTCCTATATCTGTATGAAATGCAAAATAGTTTAACGTAGAATATACAAGTATTGTAAACAACATACTTGCTATTCCAATTGTTATTAATTTTCTGTCCTTGTATTTAAATATTCCATATAATGTAAGACCTAATCCAACATAAAATCCAACAAGTGGAATTAAACCTAAATATCCTAATTTGTATGGTGGAGTTGTTTTCTTTTCGTTTTCTTGAGAGTTTTCCATTTAAGTTTAATTTTCTGAGAATAGCAGGTAACGTTCCGCGGCTTGGCGAGGTTGCGAACTTCGGAACTACTTATTTTCTATCAAAGATAAAATTTCTTGCGAAAAGTGAACGTGTATTTATTACAAAATTCGCAATCTTGCCAAAGGTTTGTTAGCGGTAGTACTTTATTTAAATTCAGCTTCTCGTGTTAAATTGCTCTTGTCTATGTCAAAGTAAACGCTAAACCAATCTGTTAGTATTTTTTCAATTTCCCTTTTGTTGAATGTGTTTTGGTTTCGTCTTGATTTTAAATAATTTTCTCTTGTCATTTTCTCTGCAACATCTCCAATAGTTTTCAAGTCAAGTTCGTTTCCAATTCTCTTTGATAACTGAAGTCCGCAGATAGAAAAGACACTTCCTAAAATTCCAATGCGCCAATTGAAAAATATTCCAATAATTGATATAATTAATACAATTAAAAGACTTGTAGTTACCCAATTCGGCGCTCTCAAAATATTCAGTTTAAAACCCAAGTGATTTTCTAACTTTTTTGTTGATGAGCGTCTACTTTGTCTTGGTAAAATTTTGGTTAGTGGAAAGTCAGGCGTAATTATTTCATCATCAATTTGAAGCGTTGTTAAAATTGCTTCGCGTAGTTTATAGAATGCTTGTTGGGTTGTACAATCGTTAGAGTTATCAAGCTTTATTTTATCTGCAATATGGTTACAAAGCTCTCCAAATGTTGCTATATGAGCTAACTCATTACCAACAAACCTAATTCCAAATGACTTTTCGACTTCTACAAGCAAGTATTCAATGTCTTCGGAGTCGATATTTTTTAATTCGTAGTCTGTCATCGTATTGCTTGTGTCGTTCCGCTGCTTGGCTAGGTTGCGAACTTCGGAACTGATTATTTTCTGTTAAAGATAAAATTCTTGCAAAAAGTGAACGTGTATTTATTACAAAATTCGCAATCTTGTCAAAGGCTTGTTAGCGACAGTTTTTATTCTTCAAAAGTTTTAATTATAAGTTTACACAATTCTGCATATTCTTTTCCACCATAATTAGTTGGACTATTTCTCGTTACAAAATGATATTTTCCATCAATCAATACTTCTAAAATCCATTCTTCACCGTCAAGAATCATATTCGGATCGTGTGTTTGAATATTCCAAAAATTAACACTTTCAATATTTTTTACAATTTGATTCCATTTCTCATTTTGTATAGTTTTTTCTTTATGACTTATTCTACGTCCAGCTTGATATCCTCCAAGTCCTTTAGTTTTATTAAATGTAGCTTTAATTTGCCCATTTCTATTTTCAAATGTGTATGAATACGGATTGGACCAAGTTCCTAAATGAGTAAATCTTAGTATTTTCAGATTTTGATTCTTCATTTTATAAATAACCTTTTCTTTTAAACTTTTTAAATGTTTAGAATACCATTCATTTTCAAAATCGTTTAAAGTGTCATTTGGTTCTGGAAAATTACACGGGAATTTTTCTCTAGCGATACAATCTTCTTGTTTTTTTTTGAATTTTTCACTCAAAACAGGAAAATAAAATTCATCAGAAGATTTCGGTTTGTATTTTAAATCAGAATGTGAAGAAGCGCAATTTGTCAGCGTCAAAATCAATCCAATGTATGTTATAAGTTTGTATTTCATCAAAATTGTTGCTAAAGTTCCGCGGCTTGGCTAGGTTGCGGCAGCGTGAACTATTATTTCTTGCTAAAATAAGATTTTCTAGCGGAAAATCGAATGTTGTTTTTTATTGTAAATGTAACTATTGCGCCAAACCGTTGTTACCGGTTGCCGTTTATTATATTGCTCAAACTTTCCATTTCTAACCATGGTCTTTTTTTGTGTACCATTTTGTGACAATTTGAACAAAGCATTGCTATTTCTTCGGGTTTTGTCTTATGGTCAGTTTTCATTTTACTTACAGGAATAGTATGATGAGCTTCAATAAAATCTTTTCCAAGAATACCATATTTCTCTTCAAAATCGAAATTGCAAACTTGGCAAAAAAGCCTGCCATATTTGTTTTTAAAATTTTGTTTGGCAATTTCAATGACTTTAGAATTTCGTTCTCTTGATTTATGAATTCTTTCTATAATTTTCCCTTCTGGGAATTCTCCAGAGACTTCTTCATTTTTAATAAAATCTTTGTCTAATTTTAAAATCCAATATTTTCTATCGACTCCAAAAGCTCCTTTTTCTCCAGGCTCCAAACCTAAATTTTTACAATAAGAAATATATTCTTTTTCAAGTTTTTCATTAAGTAAAGGTTGAGATTTTAATATTGAACTAATCATTACGTTTGTCTGTCTTCCATCAGTTTTTGATGGAATATGTTTTTCCAAACTATTATTTACATAGCCCAAAAACTTACTTGGAGCAAATCTAATTTCATTGTCAATTTGATATGCAACAAAACAAGTTCCGCGTTTAATAAACGTTGCGATTTTCATTTGTTTGTCAGAATTTTCACTTGTCAAATAGTTTTCGACCGTTTCTATATTCTGTTCAATTTGCTCAAGATTTGAAACTAATTTCATTTGTTGTTTTATAAGTGTATTTTCTCGACGGTTGCCGGTAACGTTCCGGCGCTTTGCGCAGTAGCGGCTTCGTGAACGATTGTTTTCTTGTTAAGTTTGATTTTTCAGCGGAAAATCGAACGTTGTTGTTTATTGTAAAATCAGCTATTGCGCCAAACCGTTGTTAGCAGTAGGCTTTTTCAATCAGATTGATGAATCCAAATATATTTATTATTCATGTAAGTAATCACGCCACCACCAACTTCTTCTTTTCTTACAAAAATAGAATTGTTTTCTAGTTTTTTTATAGTATCTCCAGCAAT
>JAUMDQ010000253.1:0-12239 GCA_032121715.1 Flavobacterium sp. | reverse complement strand
TGTTAGATGAAAAAGTAGTGCAATCTCCACATGGTGGAGGTATTAGGTATAAAGGATTAGGTCCGTAATTATATAATTCATATCCAGCATTTAATGAGATTATTGCTTCTAGACCTTCACATGTTGAAGTAGGTCCATATTCAAAACAATAATTATAAGCTCCCGAGCAAGTAAAAAAATCTTCTTCAATGCAATTGTCATAGCAATCGTAAAAGTAACCAGGTTCAGGTGTGCCTGGAAAAACATCATTAAAGTTGAAGAAAATTCTTTGCGAACTTACACTTGAAACATCAAAAAAACCAATTACTTTTTCATTCGGATTTGATTCGCAAGTTATATTACCACTAAAAAAACCGGGTTGATTTTGCGATAATATACTTCCACCAGTAGAAATGCTTTTTAAGGTGTTGTAATAGGTGTAAGATGCTAAATTTTGAACAAATTGTCTCACTAAAATACTATATCTATGTTTTATGATTGGATTAGTTACTGGAATAAATCGCACCATATGATCTACACGATCTTCAGATAAGTTAGTTGTTGTGTGTAATAATAATTCGTTTGATTTAAATGAAGAATAACACGTTTGTGCTTCGTATGTTCTGGGTGTAAAAATAAACTCATGTGTTATTGGGTCTATAGTAGCTGTATAAGGACGCCATTTTGGAGCAATAACTTTGTACGTTTCTTCGAACTCATATCTGTAGTATTTTGAACTATTTGTAGGGTCAAATGCTTTAACTTTTATTTCAACTCCGCGTTCACCTCCCAAATTAATGTCATTAGTTTCCACACTTTGAATAGGATTTAAGGCTGGTAAAACTTCTTGTGTTGAAGTATATGTTTTTCCATTTGTTACGATTCTAAGTTTATAATTTCTTCCAGCAATAGCTTCAAATTCATTTTCAGATTCATACACTTCATCGCCTTCAATGAAATTATAAACATTTCCTAAATCATCTTCCACGGATACATTTGCATTTTCAATAAATTCTGGACCGTTTTCTTCTAAACGATAGGTTTTAGTTAGTTTAATTTGTTGTATTTTTAATTCGTTTGTAATCGTAGCTTCTATAACAAGTGCTTCCTCGAAGTTAGAAGTTTGTAAAAGATAAGGTTCTGTACAACTAAATAGCATTATAAATAGTAGAAAACTAATTTTTTTCATAGTTTTAAAGATTAAAGAAGTTTATCTTGTCAATACCAAAATGGTGGAACTACGTTAGATGAAAAAGTGGTGCAATCTCCGCATGGTGGCTGTATTAGTTGTAAAGGATTAGGCCCGTGACTAAATAATTCATAACCATTATTTAATGAAATCTCTGCTTGAAGTCCTTCACAAGTAGAATCAATACTGCCGTATTCAAAACAATAGTTGTAAGCTCCTGGGCAAGTAAAAGGATCTTCTTCAATGCAATTGTCATAGCAATCGTAAAAGTAACCTGGTTCAGGTGTGCTTGGGAAAACATCATTAAAGTTGAAGAATATTCTTTGTGAGCTCACACTTGAAACATCAAAAAAACCAATTACCTTTTCATTTGGATTTGATTCACAAGTTACATTTCCACTAAAAAAACCGGGTTGATTTTGTGATAATATACTTCCACTTCCAGAAATACTTTTCAAAGTTTTGTAATAAGTATGAGAGGCTAAATTCTGAACAAATTGCCTCACTAAAATACTATATCTATGTTTAATGATTGGACTAGTTACAGGAATAAATCGCACCATATAATCTACTCGATCTTCAGATAAGTTAGTCGTTGAGTGTAATAATAATTCGTTTGATTTGAATGAGGAGTAACACGTTTGTGCTTCGTAGGTTCTTGGTGTAAAAATTAAATCTTTTGTACCAGTTGCATTCATTATTGGGTCAACAGTTACAGTATAGGGACGCCATTTTGGAGCGATTACTTTATATGTTTCTTCAAACTCATATCTGTAATATTTTGAACTATTTGTAGGATCAAATGCCTTCACTTTTATTTCAACACCGCGTTCACCTGCCAAATTAATATCATGAGGTTCTACACTTTGCATAGGATTTAAGGCTGGTAAAACTTCTTGAGTTGAAGTATAGGTTTTCCCATTTGTTATAATTCTAAGCTTATAATTTCTTCCAGTAATAGCTTGAAACGGATTTTCAGATTCGTACACTTCATCGCCTTCAATGAAATTATAAACATTTCCTAAATTATCTTCAACAGAAACATTTGCATTTTCAATAAATTCTGGACCGTTTTCTTCTAAACGATAGGTTTTAGTTAGTTTAATTTGTTGTGTTTTTAATTCATTGGTTATGGTAGCCTCAATAACAAGAGCTTCCTCAAAATTAGAAGTTTGCAAAAGATATGGTTCCGTACAGCCGAACAGAATGACAAATAGTAGAAAGCTAAATTTCTTCATACTTTTAAAATTTAAAATTATAAGTAATCGTTGGTATAGGCATTGCGAAAATAGAAGTTTTATAACCTTTTACTTGTCCGTTATCTGATATGAAATAAATTGAATATGGATTGTTTCGTCCTAATAAATTATATACCGAAAAATTCCAGAAACTATGCGCTAATTTTTTGATTTTATGATTCCCTTCCATATTGAAACTGAAATCGACTCTGTAATAATCTGGAATTCTGAATTTATTCCTATCACTATATAAGGTATATTCCGAATTTGCATACGTATATTTTCCAATTGGATACGTTATAGGTCGGCCCGTTTGATACACAAAGTTAAATGAAAAACTATACCTTTTAGTTAATTTATAATTTAAAACAGAATTAAAATCATGTGGTTTATCAAAGTTTGAGGCAAAAAAAGCACCATTATTTACACGTTCATCACTAAATTTACTATCTAATTTTAGGAAACTTCTAGAATAAGTGTAAGCAATCCAACCATTTAATTTCCCTGTATTTTTCTTAATTAAAAGTTCAACTCCATACGATTTTCCTTCGCCTTGTAATAATTCGGTTTCTATTTTTTCACTTAAAACAATATTTGCTCCAGTCTTATAATCTAATATATTTTGAGATTTCTTGGTATAACCTTCTAAGCTAATTTCATAGGTTTCATTTAAGTTTTTATAAAAACCAATTGAAAATTGTTCTCCAATTTGTGGTTTTACATTAATATCTGAAAGTTTCCAAATATCTGTTGGTGATTGAGTGGTATTGGTGCTTAATAAATGAATGTATTGATAGGTTTTGTCATATCCAACTTTTGTAGACAAAGTGCTCGTTAACATATATCTTGCAGAAACTCTAGGTTCAAAGCCTCCGTATTGTTTGATAACTTCGTTGTTTTTGTATTGTTTTGTTTCAATAAGAGTGGCTTCGTTTTTTGGTAAGCCTGCTTCGTAAATTCGTTGTGTATTTGATCCTAAATAACTAAAACTTGTATATCTTCCACCTGCATTAATTAAAATTTTATCTGTAAGTTTTACTTCAGTTTTTAAATAGACTGAAGATTCTAATGCTTTTTCATTTGTTAAATCTATCGGAACTATTAAACTTGCTGCTTCTTTTGGGTTTAAGAAACCAGGATTAACTTTATACAACTTTCCAGATAATCCATAATTTACTGTAAACTTAGTATTTAACTTGTTTTCAAATTTTAATTGAGCATTAGTCTCGTTAATATTAAAACCAGAGTTAAATGATTTGTAGTTGTTGTTGTTATTTGTGTAATCAATTCCATATTTGTAATTACTATTGTTTAATAATAATTGCGAACTCATTTTTTTAGAAAATTTATGTTCCCAATTAATTCCTAAAAGGCGATTATTATAATTAAATAACGAATCAGAAGTTATTTTAAATTTATCATCACTGTAATATAATGAAGCTTGAATAGAATTGTTTTCGTTTATTTCATGATTGTATTTTGTGAAAAAATCATAAAATGAAGCACTACTTTTCTTTAGTTGCTCATCTTTTAAGCTTTTTAAAATCCAGTCTGAATAGGTTGCTCTAACACCAGCAATTATGGCAGATTTGTTTTTTATAACAGGGATATTTACAAATAAATTACTAGTAACTGGTCCAATCCCGCCTTCACCAGATAATTTTGTGCTGTTGGCTTTTTTTGTTTTTAAATCAATTACTGATGACAAACGACCGCCATATTCTACAGGAATACTTCCTTTGTAGATGGTTACACTTTTTAAACTATATGGATTTACAGAAGAGAAAAAACCTAAAAAGTGAAACGGATTATACAATGAAATATCATCAACTAAAATTAAGTTTTGATCCGCATTTCCACCTCTAACATTTAATCCACTTGATCCTTCTCCTGTAGTTTTAATTCCGGGCATAATTGTGGCAATTTTAAAAACATCTTGTTCACCTAATAAAATAGGAACGTTTTTCATGTTTTCTAAATCAATTGTAGTAGCACCGACTACGGAAGTTTTTATTTTTGCTTGAATTTTATTGGTGATTATGATTTCTTTAATTCCAATCGTTTTTTGACTAATATTGAAATCTAAAGTTCCATTTTCACTGATGTGTATTTTTTTGTTATTACCTTTTGCATTTATCGTCTCTACAACAATAATGTGAGTTCCAGTTGGGACTTCTAAGCTATAAAAACCTCTGTCGTCAGTAGTGGTTTCAATGTTTTTATTGTATACTTTTATCTTCACATTCTTAACAGGCTCATCTGTTTCAATGTTTTTGATGAAACCTGAAATGGTGTGTTTCGATGTGGAATTCCCTTTTCTCTGTTTTCCAATATAAATAATGTCGTTATCAAAGTTAGAGATATCGTTTTTATTTTGAATAGTTGAGTTCTCTACCGAATTGGAATTTTTAGTAGTTGTTTTAAAGTAGTTGTCTACAAAATAATCATAGACAATTCTGTTTTGAGTAAGTATGATTTTGTTGTTATCTATAAAGTAATTTAATGAAGTATTTGTAAATAATGCATTTAAAATATTTTCTAAAGTTGCATTTTTAAAGTCTTCAGTTATTGTTTTTTTTTCTGCTTCTAACCATTTTTCATCAAAGTAGAAGGAGACAGCTTGCTTCTCTTCTAATTTTTTTATTGATTGATAAATAGTCTCGTTTTCAAAAGAAATTGTAATACTGTCTTTTTTAGTTTGAGAAAAAGCTACAATTTGTGTGAAAAATAAAAATATAAAAAGGGCATTTTTCATTAAATTATAGTTTTAAATAAGTTCTGGTAAAATAGTTGGATGTTGTTTTCTTTTTGATTGCTATTTTCTTTGTAGAATTGTTTTATTTCCTTTTTTAAAGTTGGAAATAATTTGATGATATCATTTTTAGACGAAATTTCTTCTAATTTATTGTTGTAATAGATGTAGTAAATTTTGTAATCGTAAAAGATATGAGATAGTTTTTCTGAACGAGAATCTACTTTTATGATTTTTTTGTGTTTAACGAATAATGTGCTTTTTTCGTTAATTTCGTTTTCTTCAAAATATCCTGCGTTAACTGTAACTATATTATCAGCTGAAACCGTTTCTATTTTTCTGAATTTTTTGTTTTTAAGAATAAAATAATCAACTTGTTTTGTTATTAAACTTGTTTCTAAAGCTAATTGTGAATTGGATTTGAATAAAAGAACGTCTTCAAAAACATCATACTTCATGTTTACATCATAAAACGTTTGATTGTTGTATTGTAAAATTCCTAAATTGTATTTGTTTTCTAAAAATTGGGAAGTATTTTGAGAAGTAACTTTATACTTATTATAGTATACTAAGCCATTATTATAAGCTAAGTTTTCGTAGCCAACTAAACTATCGTTTTGTTTTATAGAATTTTTGTTTTGCGAGAAACAGCCTAAACTGATAATCAAAACGAGTAGTAGAAGTTTTTTGTTGATTAACATTTTATATATTTTTTGTGAAATTATATAAAAATTCTTACAACACAAAAAATCCCGATAACTTTAACAGTTTCGGGATTTAGATATTTATGAGTTTTAAAGATTATGCTTTAGGTGCGTCGTCTTTTTTCTCTTCTCTTGGAGGTCTTGGCATTAATGCTTTTCTAGAAACTTTTTCTTTTCTAGTTTTTGGGTCAACACCTAAGTATTTTACCATAAATACATCACCCATGTTTACTACATCCGTGACATTTTCAGTTCTTTCCCAAGCTAATTCAGATACGTGTAATAAAACTTCGTTTCCTGGAGCAGCAGTATATTCTACAACCGCACCGAAATCTAACATTTTAATTACTTTCACTTCATAACTTTCTCCTATTGTTGGTTTGAAGATAATTGAGTCAATTTTAGCTAAAACTGCTGCAATACCATCTGGGTCTGTTCCTAAGATTTCAACAACTCCTTGTTCGTCAACTTCGTTGATTACAATAGTTGTTCCAGTAGCTTTTTGTAATTCTTGAATTACTTTTCCGCCAGGTCCAATTAAAGCACCAATAAAGTTTCCAGGAATAGTACGCATGATAATTTTTGGAGCGTGAACTTTAACATCATTATTTGGTTGAGCTAAAGTTTCCATTAATTTTCCTAAGATATGTAAACGTCCATCACGAGCTTGAGCTAATGCTTGCTCCATGATTTCGTATTTTAATCCGTCAATTTTAATATCCATTTGACAAGCTGTAATTCCTTCTGAAGTTCCAGTTACTTTGAAATCCATATCTCCTAAATGATCTTCATCACCTAAAATATCAGATAAAACAGCAAAACGTTCTCCGTCTGTAATTAATCCCATCGCAATTCCAGAAACTGGACGAATCATTTGAATACCAGCATCCATTAATGATAATGTTCCAGCACAAACGGTAGCCATAGAAGATGAACCATTAGATTCTAATACTTCAGAAACGACACGAATTGTATAAGGACAATCAGCAGGAATCATATTTTTTAAAGCACGTTGTGCTAAGTTTCCGTGACCAACTTCTCTTCTTGAAGTTCCTCTTAATGGACGAGCTTCTCCTGTTGAAAAAGGTGGGAAATTATAGTGTAAATAGAATTTTTCTTCTCCTTGTTCAGATGGTGAATCAATTTGGTTTGCTTCTCTAGAAGTTCCTAAAGTTGCCGTTGCCAAAGCTTGAGTTTCTCCACGTGTAAATAAGGCAGAACCGTGAACAGATGGTAAATAATCTACTTCACACCAAATTGGTCTGATTTCTGTAGTTTTTCTTCCGTCTAAACGTGTTCCTAAATCTAAAGTTACATTACGAACAGCTTCTTTATTAGTTTTGTAGAAATATTTAGAAACTAAATCTCCATTTTCTGCTAATTCTTCTTCTGTGAATAATGCTTTTACTTCTTCTTTTACAGCGTCAAATGCAGCTGAACGTTCATGTTTAGCTGAACCTTTACTTGCAATAGCGTAAATTTTATCATAAGCCGCAGCTTTTACTTTAGCGTAAATAGCCTCGTCAGATTTTTCAGTTTCGTAAGTACGAACTTCTTTTTTTCCAAACGCTTGCGCCAATCTTTCTTGAGCAGCAATTTGTACTTTAATATGTTCGTGTGCAAATTTAATTGCTTCTAACATTTCTGCTTCTGAAATTTCTTTCATTTCTCCTTCTACCATTGCGATAGAATCAGTTGAAGCTCCAATCATCATGTCAATATCAGACAATTCTAATTGTGCGCGAGATGGGTTGATGATGAATTTTCCATCAATTCTTCCAACTCTAGCTTCAGAAATTAAAGTTTCAAAAGGAATGTCAGATAAGGCAAGTGCTGCCGAAGCGGCTAATCCTGCTAATGCATCTGGCATTACTTCTTCGTCATGAGACATTAACTGAATCATAACTTGAACTTCTGCATGATAATCTGATGGGAAAAGTGGACGTAAAACACGGTCAACTAATCTCATAGTTAATACTTCGTTATCACTTGGACGTGCTTCTCTTTTGAAGAAACCACCAGGAAAACGACCTGCTGCAGCAAATTTTTCACGATAATCTACCGTTAACGGTAAAAAGTCGATACCTGGACTTGCTTTTCTTGATGATACTACTGTTCCTAAGATTACAGTATTACCAGTTCTTACTACTACAGAACCGTCAGCTTGTTTCGCTAAACGACCTGTCTCGATTGTGATGCTTCTGCCATCACCTAAATCGATCTTTTCTACAAATAATTGTGGAATCATAAATTTAATTCTCAAAGGTTATACAAAGGGTTAGTTGTGTTGTTGTTGTGTAGTTGTTGTAGTTGTGTCTAACCCAATGAAAAACCAAACTTTTCTTGCTTTTTTTGTAAACAAAAAGGGGCACAAAGCCCCTTCAGTATTATTTTCTAATTCCTAATTCTTTAATAATTTCACGGTATCTTACGATATCTTTCTTCTTTAAATAATCTAAAAGACTTCTTCTTTTACCTACTAAAAGTACTAGTGATCTTTCCGTGTTATAATCGTGACGATTTTTTTTCAAGTGCTCAGTTAAGTGAGAAATTCTGAATGTGAATAACGCAATTTGTCCTTCTGCTGAACCTGTGTTTTCTGCTTTTCCTCCGTGTTTAGCGAAGATCTCTGCTTTTGTTTCTTTAGTCAAATACATGCTAATATTATTTAAATGATTATTATGTAGATTGAGAATGTCTCAATACGGGTGCAAATTTACAAATTATTTTTGAAGTTGCAAGTTTATACCACTTTTTTATTTCAACCACAATTTTCTAAAAACCATTTTTTTGTCGTAATCACTAGCTTGTTTTTCGATATTAAAATATCTGTGTGCTCTCGGATCATTGCCAACACCAGCTAAATAGGCCCAATTTCCCCAATTGCTACATACATCATAATCAATTAATTGTTCTTCAAAATAGGCGGCACCTATTCGCCAATCCATATTCAGTTCATTACAAAAATAACTGGCAACATTTTGCCTTCCACGGTTGCTCATAAAACCCGTAAGTTTTAATTCAATCATGTTTGCATTAATAAAATCCGATGGGGTAGTTCCTTTTATCCATTGCGAAAGTAATTTTTCATTTAAAGATTTTGAATTGACTTTGTCCGACTTAATTCCAGAATATATAAAAAATTTAGTTTGGTATTTTTTAAACATAAATCGAAAAAAATCTCTCCAAAGTAATTCGAAAATTAACCAATAGGTAGAATCATTCGCGTCAAATTCTCGTTCATATTTTTTGACTTCAGTATATATAAATCGCGGAGAAATACAACCTATTGCTAACCACGCAGAAAATTTTGAAGAATAATCCGCACCAACCATTTCGTTTCGGGTTTCTTTATATTTTGACAAAGATTTTGTTTCGTAAAAATAATGATTTAAGCGTTTTATGGCTTCGGTTTCACCTCCTTTAAATGGAATTGCTGCACGTTTATCAAATTTTAACTTTTTTAAATCTAACTCTTCTAATGTTGGAAGCTGTATAATAGGAATTTCTGGCGAATTAATTTGTGTAGGTTTTTCAAATGACTTTCTAATTACAGCATCTTTTTCTGTTTTCTTTCTGAAATTCGTAAATACATCTGGAATGTCTTTTATTGAAAAAGGTAAATCTTCCGCGTGATATAAAGTGCTTGTGCTACAAGTTTCTAATTCGCATCGCAACTTGAATAACTCATCTTGTACTAATTTTTCTGTCTGTTTTTCTTCATAAGCAACTTCGCGTTTGGCAAAAACTTTTTGGACTTTATATTCTTGTACAATTTTCGGAATTTCAATTTCTGGTTTTCCTTTTACGATAAGTAATCCGGAACCTAATCTTCTTAAATTCGCATCTAAATCTTGAAGTGCTTCTAATAAAAATTGAGTTCTGAAACTTCCCGTTTTTTTAAATCCGTATGAAGTAGTTTCAAAATGTGAATCGTCAAAACAATATACTAGAATTATTTCCTGACTTTGCGAAATAGCTTTGACTAATGTTTCATTATCTTCTAATCTTAAGTCGGTTTTAAACCAAACTAATGCGGTCTTGATCATAGCTCGTTGATGTTTTTTAAATAATAATCTGCTTGTTGTAATAAGGCTGTTTTGTCATCAGGTTTCATTTTATGCCAAACGTTGTACATCATTCCAATTCGAGGATTTTTACCTAATTTGTCTTCGTTTTTATCGTAAAAATTCCAATATAAGCTATTAAATGGACAGGCTTTTTCTCCCGTTTTTATTGCTTTTTTATAGAAGCAACTTCCACAATAATGACTCATTTTATCAATGTACGAAGCGGAACTTACATACGGTTTTGTACCTACAATTCCTCCATCAGCAAACTGACTCATGCCACGCGTGTTGGTTATTTCAACCCATTCTATCGCGTCAATATAAATACCTAAATACCAAGCATCCACTTCATCAGGATGCACTCCAGCTAAAAGCGCAAAATTTCCAGTTACCATTAAGCGTTGAATATGATGTGCGTAAGCGAAATTCAGGGATTGATTGATAGTGTCTTTTAAGCAATTCATTTTTGTTTTTCCTGTCCAAAACCAATCTGGTAATTTATTTTCATGATTGAAAAAATTCATGGTGGCATAATTTGGCATTTTGTTCCAATAAATACCGCGCATGTATTCGCGCCAGCCAATAATTTGTCGGACAAAACCTTCAAGTTGATTATAAGCAATTTCTTCAGGACGTTTTTCCCATTCTTCGATGGCTCGATTAATAACTTCCAAAGGAGATATCGATTTTACATTCATAGAGAATGAAATTCTAGAATGATATAACGACCATTCATTTGGTGTCATCGCATCTTGGTAACTTCCAAAAAGCGCCAAATATTCCGTCACAAAAAAGTCTAATAAATCTAAAGATTGCTTTCTTGTAGTTGGCCAAACGAAATTATTAACATCAATAGTTCCAATCGTTTTGATATTGGTTTTTTGAATTTCTGCTACAATTTCCGAAACATCTGTATTAAAAACTAGAGGAGAAGTAGGTTTGTGGTCTTTCGGTAATTTTTTTCTGTTTTCTCCGTCATAATTCCATTTTCCTGTTAACGGTTTGTCGCCTTGTATTAAAATATGATGTTTTTTACGCATCATGTGATAGAAACTTTCCATCAAAAATGTTTTTTTGCCTTCGAAGAAATCGCCAAGTTCATTTCTTGAACTCATAAAATGCTCCGAATCTACAACAGATGTCGAGATAGAAAGTGCCTTACAAAAACTTTTCAAATGCTCATCCAAACGATATTCATCCGGCAATTGGTATTCGAAATTCGTAAATTTTTCTTTATCAATAAGTTGTTTTAAATTTTTGTCAAAGGATTGTAAATTACTTTCGTCGTTTAAGTGATAATAAATTACTTGATGTTTTTTTTGTTTTAATTCGGAAGCAAAATTTCGCATAGCGGAAAAAAAACCAACTATTTTTTGAATATGATGAACGGCATAATCGGTTTCGGAACGAATTTCCATTAAAACATACGTAATGGAATCATCCGTTTTTTGAAACCAAGAATGATTACTATTTAATTGATCACCGAGAATTAATCTTAACGTTTTTGACATTTTATTTGTTGCTTCTACATTTATCACTACAATATTTCACCTCTTCCCAAACTTTTTTCCATTTTTTCCGCCAAGCGAAAGGTTTCTTACAAACCAAACAAATTTTGTTAGGTAGATTTTCTTTTTTGACTCCTCGCATTTTTAGGTTTATTAGAATTTGAAGTATGCTGTTTTATTATTCGTTTACCTTCTTGTTTTACGTCTTCTTTTTTTCTGAAACTCCAAACAATATCACTGGCAAATTTTCTCGTTTCTTCTATGTTTACGATTGGTTTTGGATAATCTTTACCAATTTCGCAATTATAAAATTGTTGTTCCATTTCGTTCATTTTCCAAGGTTCGTGAAGCAAATGAACTGGAACTTCTGCTAATTCGGGCAGCCATAGCTTGATGAAAATACCTTCAGAATCGTGTTCTTCAGAATTTTTTATCGGATTGTAAATTCGTATTGTATTTATTCCGGTTGTTCCCGATTGCATTTGAATTTGTGGATAATGAATTCCTGGTTCGTAATCTAAAAATTGTCGGGCTAAAAAATGTAATTCGCGCCAATCTTGCCATAAATTAAAGGTAAAAAACGAAACCACCATAGCCCGCATCCTGAAATAGATAAAGCCTGTTGTTGCCAAACATCGCATACAGGCATCAACAATTGGAATTCCGGTTTTACCGGTTTGCCAGGCAAGTATATAGGCCTCTTTTCTAGGTTTGATAAGATCGTTATACGCTTTGTTTACATTTTCAAACTCCATCCGGCATTCATCTTCAAATTTTTGCATGAAGTGGCAATGCCAAT
>JAUMDQ010000252.1:0-4587 GCA_032121715.1 Flavobacterium sp. | reverse complement strand
ACATTATCTTCTGTTTGAAATTTAGCCCATATTGATTCATCATTGAGGATGTTTACGTGTAAAGTTCCTGAAACATCTCCTATTACTATCCCTTTGTATATCCCTTTATATGAATCATCGAATATCAATTTGGCTTCTGGTTTACTAGCTAAAAGCGTAGTTGAATTGGCGGTCCTTGCTGCTTCGTTGTTGTCATCAGTACAACTTAAAAAAAAGCAACAAAAAATTAATAGTGAATAAAAATTTTTCATGATTTCAAAAATTAAATTAAACATTTTTTTAGAAACTTTATATTAAAATTTCTAATCCAAAGGTAATCACATGTTAATTTAGTTACTTGACATTTAACGATTTAATCGGTATATGGGATGTGCCTTTAGGTAATAGCCTATATTTTAAGATAAATTTATAACAACTTTTGATTCCTCAATTTTGTTTGTTTTTTAAAACTATCCTTTTTGCTGGGTTTATTAACTTTTGATAGCTGTAAAATACATTTAAACTATGTTAAAATCAGATAATTGGGTTTGGATTAACGCTAAATTATTCGTTTCAAATGTTGAATGGATTTTCTTAATCGATTAAAAGAAAATTCCAATAAAAATTATGTTGTTATGTAAGATAATTCGCCGTAGCCTTATGTTTTACTGTGTTTTTACTACAAAATAAGTATTAATTTTTATGATTTTAATTTTATAATGTGCTTGTGTCAATCTTTTTTTGTTGCTTTTGTTCAAGATTACAGCGCTTCCAATGCAATAAATTAAAATGATTAATAAACAATAAACAGGCTAAAAAAACAGGATTAAGTTATTTACTTGATATAATCTTACATTAAGATAAATGTTTTTGATTCTGTTTTATTCTTTATTCATACACCAAAAACTCCGTTTCAACACAATATTTAAAACTCGTTTTATTATTCAGGTTAATTTCACAACAAGAATTAATGTAAGTTTAAACAAAGGCGGAACCGAAAAGCCAGTAGAGTAGGACTAAAACCAAATAAAAACACACAATTATGTCAACACAATCTAATTTAGAAGGAGCTTATTTAGCTCAAGGTACAATAGGAAACGTAGGAATGCCAGGAGCGCCTATTGTTCATTTTTCATTTGTTGTAGTACCTTCTCAACACAAAGTAAGTGGCTCAGTACAAGTTACTCAAGCAACACAAAATGGAAATTATAGCGGACAAGTTTCTGGAACTTTGTATGCTACTGGGTTTGGAAATGTAACTCAAGTGGTAGCAGTAAGTGGTACAATTCATTCTGATGGTGATATGCCAATTGAAATTCCTTTTGAAGCACATTTAGCAATTGATGGTTCTTGGAATGGAACTGGTGGATTCAGTTATGCAAATACTCATGTTGAAAGCGTACCTGTAGTTTCTGTAAAATAATTTAGTTTAACCAAAAGCTTTCAATAAATTTAATTCTATTGTTGTTTTGGGAATAGAAATAAAAATTAAAGGAGGTTGCATTTTATGGTAGCCTCTTTTTAGTTTTATAATTCTACCAATTAATTTGAAAACTTTAAAATTTAATAGTATGAAAAAAAGTATTTTTAATAAATCATTTTTAGTAATCTTAATAGGAGCATTAGTGGTTTCTTGTGTTGTTGAAAACGGGAAGTTACCTCAAAATGTAAAACCGCTATGTGATTTATCGGATAAGGATTTTGCCACTTGGTTTAAGAGCGGAGAAATTACGGAGAATGGAGAAGTTACACCTGCTAATAGTGTTGATTTCAAACACGATAATAATTGTGATTTTTATAAGTGGTCTGAAAGAATGTTTCTTTGGATGACTTCTAAAGATAGCTCAAACAAAGCTGTATTTGAATCTTCGGAATTTTATACCGTTTCACCAAAAACAAATGGACAAAGAGATTTAATTCCAAATAAACCTGGTCAATTGTTGCGAGCTATGGCAAATGTGGATAAAACTGGAAAAATAGTAAGTGAAGAAGGTCAGGCTACTGATGATGTGTTAATGGATGCTAATGGAAATTTAGTGTATTATATTTCTATGGTTAATGATGTTTATGCTGAATTTTTAAATGCCGTAAACCAAAAGAAAATGTCTGGAGATAAATTCCCAACGACTAAAGCCGAAAAAGACAGTATCTTTAATTTTGCTCAACAAAATGGGGTTGTTTTAAAAAATCCAAATGCCTTAGCAATTGAAATTAAAACATCATGGGTGGAAGCTTCTTCATTAACTAACGTGGATGAATTTGTTACTATCGATGCTGTTGTTCCAGTTTATAAAAAGAATAGCGATAAATTGTGGTTAATTAATGGAGAACGTAAAACAAAATTGGCACTAGTAGGAATGCATATTGTAGGTAGTGCAAATGGACATCCAGAAATGATTTGGGCAACCTTCGAACATAAGCGCAACACGCCTAATGCTGCTTATCAATATCTTACTAAAGATGGAAAAACAGAAACAGTTTTAGCGGATGAAAAAGGCGATTGGTTATTAAATGATAACTTGAAAGATTCTACTAATATTTCACATATGGTTTTTTCTGGAGATTCTATTAAAGGTAATAATGGACATGCCATTACGCCAAGTAATACACTTAGAACAAAACCTTGGGGAAGTGCCGTTGATGTAAAACCAAATGCGGAAGATGCTTCGCCTGCGGCTTCAAATAGTGAAATTATTGCTATTAATAATGCGGTCATTTCTAAATTAAAAGGAAAAGATGTACGTAAGAATTATATTTTTATTGGTGCAACATGGACGGATAGTGGAGCAGGACCAAACGGCTACAGTTATAATCCAACAGTAGATTCATTAAGCGTACCAGGCGTAGCAATTGGTGCAAGTCAGTTGGCGAATTCTACCATGGAAACGTATGCTCAAAATGGAGATAAATACAATGCTTATGGTTCGTGTTTTTCTTGCCATTCTCATAAAGAAGGATTAAAACCAGGAGATTTGAGTCATGTTTTTAATAATTTACTGAAAGGTTTACCAACCCCAACTTTTGTACAAAATAAAAGAAAAATGTAATTTACCTTATTCTGTACATTTAAAAACACCCAATTAAGGGTGTTTTTTTATTATAAGAATTTTCAAAATCAAACTTCAGTAGGTTTATACCAAAAAATCACTTTGTAAACGTTGTCTGAATCGGTCGATTGGTTTTAAATCGACATCAATTTCATCGTTGGAAATATCAAATGGATCATCTAAACCTCTAATCAATAAATACAAATAACAAAACAAAAAAGTCACGGCTGATGTCACTAAATAATCGGCTGAATTCGATTTGAATTTGGTGATTAATAACAATGACATTACAATAAACAAAATACTTTTAAGTAAAATGTAAGCAGGTTTTATAAAATTGTTTCTAGAAATAGAATAGGCGCGAGTCAGTTGTTTTCTCATGGCATTCGTGTTTTCTTGAATCCCTTTTATAGCTTCTTTGTCCACGCCACGTTCTGCGAAATAATACGCAATTTCATTTGATTTTCTAATCAGTGGAAAAATTACGTTCGAATCTTTTTCTTTAGAATAAATCCATGAGATAATTCCGTCCGTGATGGTAAGTAATTCGTGGCGTAAGTTATTTTGATTAAGTTCTTCTTTACATAAATCGGTTGTGCCCGATCTTGGCGCTCTAATGGCTAAGTAAATCCAATCTTTAATCGCTTCTAAATTCGAGGCCACTTCACCTGGAATACGTTCACTTTCTTTAAAATCACTCATCGTAGCGGCTAACAACAATCCGAAAACAAAAAAGGCACCTGTGAAAATGATAGTAATATCAGACAATTCAATTAAATCATGAAAATCTTGTCCGTATAATGATAAGTGTTTGAAAACAAAGTTTTTAATGACTAAAATGAGTAAAGCAGCAATTAAAGATTTTATAATTATGGTTCGGTTGGTGATGAATTTCATTTGTGATTGGTTTCTAGCAAATTTAGAAAAATAGATTTATATTTTAATGAATAGTTTCTGTAACAAATTTTTCAAAAATATTTTTTTGTTGCACTTTTTGCAACATTTTTTTTGAAATTAAAATTTTGTTGCAACTTCTGTTGTAATTTTTTTAAAATATTTTTTTTACAACAGTTTCTGTTATTTTATTTTTAAAATGAATAATAAATAACAAAAACCGTTATTTTTTCTCTGAACGAAAATAAAATAACAACTATTAAAAATGTGTTTGTTTTATTAATCCTCATGACTACCATCTTCCGCCATTCGTGCCATTTTTGGTGTAAATTTCACTACTACATCAACCAAATCTTGTTGGGCAGCCATTACTTGATGGATGTTATTGTAGGTCATCTAAAAATCTCCGTAAAAAACCTGGAAACAAGGCAATCCTAATTCTTTTCGCCACATATCCACTACTTGATTCCTGTCATCTAAAACAAACTCTATAAAGAATTTATCTTTTATATGTTCGTTGTAAATGTCAGTTTTTATAATTGCATCTTTTCGGTAATCTTTGGTTTTTCGCATTAGCAAAACATCAAATGCAATCGAATGCTTTTCTAGAAACAATAGTGTTTGTGGTTTAAATTGTTCTTCTCTTCCCGAAACCAAGAGTATTTGA
>JAUMDQ010000251.1:0-11730 GCA_032121715.1 Flavobacterium sp. | reverse complement strand
CTTCTGAAACTGAAATTTTATCAAAAACCGACCAATATAACGAATACATAATGACTGGTTTACGAACGATTTGGGGTGTTTCTTTAGAAAGAATTGAAATCGAATTCGGAACTAAATATTCAAATTATTTGCATCAACAAGTCGAAAAATATATTTCAGACAATTTGTTAGAAATCGAAAATAATATTTTGAAAACTACCAAAAAAGGAAAATTTTTGAGTGATGGTATTGCTTCCGACTTATTTTTATTAAATTTGGATTGATATTAGCACGCAGATTAGACAGATGCAAGCAACGCGGATTTTAAAATCTGTTTAAATCTGTGTTAGAATATCCGTTAAATCCGTGTGCTAAAAATGATTGCTACTATAAACACCTTTAAAGTTGACTTATCAAAACCCATTGATATTTCTTTACCATTATCCAATACCAATGCAAATCCAATCGCGTGGTATATTGAAAAACCAGTAATTGAACCCGTGACTTTTGACAATTGGATAGGGAAAGTTTCTGAAGGAAGTTCTACGAATTTCAATAATATATTTTTCAATCCGCACGGACACGGCACACACACCGAATGTTTAGGACATATTACAAAAGAATTTTATTCTATCAATCAGTGTTTGAAACAGTTTTTCTTCATGGCGGAAGTTGTTACTATTCAACCAGAAAAAAGAAATGATGATTTTGTGATTACGAAAAGTCAAATAGAAAAGTCATTAAATGAGAAAACTCTTGAAGCAATAATTATTCGAACAATTCCAAATATCACAGATAAAAAATCTAAAAACTATTCGCATACTAATCCGCCTTACTTGTTAGAAGAAGCCGCAACATACATTCGAGAAATCGGAATAAAACATTTACTGATCGATTTACCAAGTGTAGATAGGGAAGAAGATGAAGGAAAACTATTGGCTCATAAAGCGTTTTGGAATGTCAAAAACACCACAATATTAAATGAAGATGCGCGTTTAGATTGTACCATTACAGAATTAATTTATGTAAACGATTCCGTTTCAGATGGAACGTATTTGTTGAATTTGCAAATCGCTTCTTTTGAAAATGATGCGAGTCCAAGTAAACCTGTTTTGTATAGTTTAGAAGTTAATCACTAAGAAAATGAATATTCAACAATTATATGAATTTTGCCTATCTAAAAAAGGAGTAACCGAACATTTTCCTTTTGATGAAGATACTTTGGTGTTTAAAGTTGGGGGGAAAATGTTTTGTTTGACATCTTTGAAACAATGGGAAAAAAATGAACCAAGTTTGAATTTAAAATGCGATCCAAATAAAGCGGAAGAACTTCGAGCAGAATATGAAGCCATAAAACCTGGTTATCATATGAGTAAAAAACATTGGAATACCATTGAGTTTCATTCTGATGTAAATGATAAAATGATTTGTGACTTAATTAACGATTCTTACGATTTGGTTTTTAGTAGTTTAACTAAAAAACTTCAGGTAGAAATAATAGAATTAGAAAATTAGGCATTACTTTTGATAAACATTAAAACAACAAACTATTACTAATTTATTATGATTGATAATTTAAAAAAAATACTAAACGAAGACCAAGATCCGAAAGCTATTGAGAAAATTACCTCTAAATTAGAGAATTTATTAATGACAAATGAAGAAGTAGGTTATATCGCTGTACAAAAAAAACCAGCCATTACTGTTTTTCCAGATAGTATTGTGGTAACTAATAAGCGTATAATTTTATGTAAGCCTAAAAATTTAGGTTTATCAATGGAATTTATGGATTACGATTGGGACGATATTGCAGGAACTTTTGTGAAAGAAGGTTTTTTAGGCTCCGATTTTACTTTTTCTACCAAAACAGAATTAACGCATACGGTTGATTATTTACCAAAAAATCAAGCACGTAAATTATATACGTATGCCAAAGAACAATTAGATATCTTGAAAAATGGTGTTGCAACACCAAATGTGAATTTAGTACCTGATACTGAAGTTGAGGAGCAAGTAGAAGAAATTTCAACAGAAGAAGTAATGCATTTTGCTGAAATTATGCCAATTGAGATGGATTCTATTGTTCAAGACACAGAATTAGAAGTGCCAATCCCACCTCACGAAAAAAAGCTTTCAGATTTATCTAAAGACGAATTATTTGATAAGCTAAATAATTATAAGAAGTTGTTAGATAACGGCTTAATCCTTCAGGGAGAATACGATAGATTAAAAAATGAAATTTTACCGTTGTTGTAAGATTAGAATAAAATAAAAAAACCGACAATTTTAAGTTGTCGGTTTTTTTTATGATGTTTAGGTAATTAGTAAAAACAAAAAATCCCGACTTTGTCGGGATTTAAGTGGTACCTCCAGGGATCGAACCAGGGACACATGGATTTTCAGTCCATTGCTCTACCATCTGAGCTAAGGTACCTTGAATAATTTAGTAATATTACTTCCTTATTGCGGGTGCAAATATAGAACGATTTTTATATTTTCCAAAACAAAAAATAAAAAAAATCAATTTCGTACATTTGCAATTCTAATATTTAGATATGATACTTACGATTGATGTAGGAAATACAAACATTAAAGTAGCTGTTTTTAAACAGGTTAACTTAGTTGAAAAGTTTGTTTTTCAAAAAAAAGAACTTAAAAATAATTTTGAAAATATTTTAAAAAAATATGCAAATTGTACAAATGCAGTGCTTTCTTCGGTCGGAAAACTAGATGAAACTGATTTTTCGTGGCTAAAAAGTCATTTAAATTTACTTGAAATTAGTCATGTTTCTGCTTTTCCGTTCAAAAACTTATATGGAACTCCGAAAACTTTAGGTGTAGATCGAATGGTTTTGGCTGCTGGTGCCGTTTTGTTATATCCAAATCAAAATACTTTAATTATAGATGCTGGTACTTGTGTAACTTATGATTTTGTGACTAGTAAAAATGAATATTTAGGTGGAGCTATCTCTCCTGGTTTGCGTTTGAGATATGAATCGCTACATAATTTTACAGCAAAATTACCTTTACTTACAAAAAAACTACCTGAAAATGTTATTGGAAGCAATACAGAAGAAGCTATTCATTCAGGTGTGGTAAATGGTTTGTGTAATGAAATTGAAGGCTTTGTTTCCGGATATTCTGTTAAAAACAAACAATTTACAATAATTTTAACAGGCGGAGACGCTAATTTTTTGGCTAATCGATTAAAAAGTGTCATATTTGCCGATGAAAATTTCTTATTAAAAAGTTTACAACAATTATACACTTATAGTTTAAAAAATGATTAAAAAAATTGCCTTAATAGTTACTATACTACTTGCAAATTTCGGTTTCGCACAAGAAAACACTCCTTCACCATATTCTTTTTACGGAATTGGAAGTACTAAATTTAAAGGTACAAATGATATTGTAAACATGGGAGGAATCAGTGTTTACGCAGATAGTACTCACATTAATGTGTTAAATCCAGCTACATATTCTAATCAAATGCTAACGAGTTTTCAGATTGGTGGTACAAGTTCATTCTACAAATTGAATTCGGGTTTACAAACCGAAAAAGCGCAAAAAACTACATTCGATTATTTAGTTATGGGTTTTCCTGTTTCAAAAAAAATGGGAGTATCGTTAGGGTTATTGCCTCAAAGTGCTGTTGGTTACAGATTTGTTAACGATAATATAGATGGAAACAATACGGTTAGTCGCTATTTTGGAAAAGGTGGTGTGAATAAAGTGTATTTAGGTTCTGGGTATAAAATTAATTCTAAATTTAGTGTAGGATTAGATTTTCAATATTTATTTGGTACAATTGAAACTGAATCTCAAAAACTTCAAGTGGATGTTCAGTATGGTTCAAGAGAATTAAATGAGTCGTCTTTATCTGGAATTTCATTTAATGCAGGTTTAACATATAATACAAAACTAAATAGTAAATTAAATTTTATGTCTAGTTTGGTATATTCTCCAGAAACAAAATTAAATTCTAATAACGTAAGGTATGTTTCTTTAGTTGCTTTATCATCTAATGGAAGTGTAGATCAAGCTTCTTTGAATAAAGAAGTTGATGTTGTTGATACTAAGCTTATTGTTCCGTCAAAATTAGCACTTGGTGCTGGTATCGGAAATAGAAAATGGTTTATTGGAGGAGATGTTACTTTTTCAGGTACTGGAAATCAAATTAATCGTTTTGATAATTATTCAAATGTATCATACGAAAATGCAACAAGAGTTGCGTTTGGAGGTTTCTTTATCCCTAAGTTTGATTCTTATGATAATTATTTTGAAAGAGTTACGTATCGTGCTGGTTTCAAATTTGAAAATACTGGTTTAGTAATAAACAACACAGCAATTAAGGATAAATCTATGACTTTAGGTTTTGGATTACCAATTAAAGGTACATTTTCTAGTTTAAATTTAGGTGTAGAGTATGGAGAAAGAGGTACAGTGTTGAAAGGATTGGTTCGTGAAGAATATTTTTCTGTAAACATTGGTTTAATCTTCAATGATAAATGGTTTAAGAAAACATTATATAATTAATACAATGAAAAAATTTGTTGACTATCTACTTGTTGTTGCTCTAGTTTTGTTTTTACAAAGTTGTGAGAGTAATTTAAAAGACGTTCAGCGAATTTATAAAACATCTTTTGTGCCAACCGGTGAAGCAGATTCAATTAATTTGAAATATACCGATTCTGGTAAAGTGAAATCTACGGTTCAGAGTTTGAAAATGGTTGATTATTCTACAGCCAAAAATCCATTTGTAGAATTTCCAAAAGCGGTTTTAGTTACACTTTACGACGACAAAGGAAATAGAACAACTGTTGTAGCAGATAAAGCAGTTTCTTATAAAAGAACCGAAGTGATTGATTTAATTGGGAATGTAAAAATCACCACTTTCGATGGGAAAATTTTAGAAACCAATCAATTGTACTTTGATCAAAAAAATGAATGGTTTTTTACAGAAGAACCGTTTAAGTTTAAAGATGCTGACGGAAGTTTTTTGCAAGGTGTTGGAATAGATTTTAGCAAAGATTTTAAAATTTTCAACATGCAAAACAATAACGGGGAAGTTAATAATAAAAAATAATAAAAAATGAAGTATTACAAGTATTCTCAATATTTATATTTAATTGCAGCCATTGTATTTTCAATATCTGTAATTTATAAAGTTTTAAATAAACAAGATTATGGATTGCAAGCAATTATAGCTGTTGGATTTATGATAATGTACTTCGTAAGAAGAAGTTTTTTAAAGAAAATGGAAAACAATCAAGAAAACAACTAAAAAAAATTGCAATACTATTTTATTATTAAATAGATAATTGTATTTTCGCCCACTGAACAAAAAAATAACTCAATATAAAAATGGCAATTTTATCAAAAATTAGACAACGTTCTATCTTATTAGTTCTAATCATCGCATTAGCACTATTTTCATTTGTATTAGCAGATGTAATTAAAAGCGGTGGATTTTCTGGAGGTTCAAATAATATTGGTTCTATCAATGGAACAAAATTTGAATACCAAGAATTCATGAGTAAAGTAGCTAATGTTGAAAAACAACAACAAGGAATTAGCGGTACTCAAGCTTTAAATTCAGTTTGGGAACAAGAAGTAAGAAAAGCTTTATTATCTGAACAATATGATAAAATTGGTTTATTACTTGGGAAAGAACAATTAATGTCGGTTATCAAAAGTGACCCGCAATTGTCTCAATCTCCACAGTTTTTAAATGCTGCAGGTAAATTTGACGATAAAAAATTCGCTGAATATATCAATTCTTTACAAAGTGCTCCAGACCAAACACAATGGAACCAATGGAAAACTTACGAAATTCAAATTGAAGATTTCGCTAAAGAACAAATGTATAATACATTGATTAAATCAAGTGTATATACAACTAAAGCTGAAGGTAAATTAAAATACGAAAGAGAAAACAATAAAGTTGATTTTGATTACGTAGCATTAGCTTTTTCTACAGTAAGTGACGACCAAGTTAAGGTAACTGACGAGGAAATTATTGCTTACATGAAAAAAAATCCAAAGAAATTTAAATCAGATAATACAAGATCAGTTGAATATGTATTAGTTGAGAACAAACCATCTGCGGCTGATGAAGCGGCAATGAAATCTAAAATTGACGGATTCATTAATGGTAAAACTGAAATGGTAAATGGTGTGAATCAAACAATTCCTTCATTTGCTTCTGCAACTAATCTAGCTGATTACGTAAATAAATATTCAGAAATTAAATTTGATTCTACTTACGTAGCTAAAAAAGATATTAATCCACAATTTGCGGAACAATTATATGCTTTAGCGCCAGGACAAGTTTTTGGACCATATACAGACAACGGTTATTCTAAATTAACAAGAGTTGCTGGTAGAAAATCAGGAGCTACAGCTAAAGTGAGTCATATCTTAATTGCTTACAAAGGTGCGATGCAAGCTGCGCCTTCAGTTAAGTTAACTAAAGAAGAAGCAAAAGCGAAAGCCGAAGGTTTATTAGCGCAAGTTAATGCAAATCCTTCAAGTATTGGGATGTTAGCAATGATGAACTCTGATGATCAAGGGTCGAAACAAAATGGTGGAGTTTACGATAATGTTGCGCCAAAACAAATGGTAAAACCTTTCGATGATTTCTTATTCGGTAACCCAGTTGGAAAAACAGGTGTTGTTGAAACAGATTTTGGTTTCCACGTGATGAAAGTTGATGGTAAAAATGATGCAGTTCTTTTAGCAACTGTTGCTTTAAAAGTACAACCTTCTGAACAAACGGAAGATGTAAATTATAACAAAGCTTTAAAAGTTGAAACAGATGCAATGGCAAATGGTCTTGAAAAAGCGGCAAAAGCCTCTGCATTAAAAATTGCTCCAGTTGTAAGTGTTAAAGCTTATGATGAAAATGTGGCTAATTTAGGTTTACAAAGACAAATTGTAACTTGGGCTTTCAACGATGAAACTAATATTAATGATGTAAAGCGTTTTGATATCGCTAACCTTGGATTTGCAATTGTAAAATTAAAATCTAAAAATGATGATGGACTTTTACCATTAGAGTTAGCAAAACAATCTGTTGAGCCATTAATTAAAAATGAGAAAAAAGCTGCTATACTTAAAAAGAAAATGACTGGAACTACTTTAGAAGCTATTTCTAAAGCTACAGGTTCTACAATATCTCCAGCAGTTGGTGCTTCAATGGCTTCGCCAGTGATTCCTAACTTAGGATATGAACCAAAAGTTATTGGTGCGGCATTAGGTTTAGCTTCAGGAAAAACTTCTAAAGTAATTGAAGGTAATTCAGGTTTATTTATGGTAAGAACTAAAGTGGTAACTAAAGCTCCTGCTGTTAAAGATTTCAAAACTCAAATTGATCAATTGAACCAACAAACAAAAGGTTCTGCTCCATTCAGAGTTATTCAAGGATTAAAAGAAAAAGCTGATATTGTTGATAATAGAGGTAAATTCTAAAAATAGAAATTGAAAAATAAAAAAAGGGCTGAGTTTTTCAGCCCTTTTTTTATTTTTGTAAGTGTAAATAAAATGAATGTAATAAAGTCTTTACTTCAAATGTTTGATTGGAGTTCAAAAACTAAGTTCGAAGAAGTTAATTCAAATGGTAATCAGGAAATGAAAAAGTTTTTAATTGTTGGTTTAGGTAATATTGGAGCGGAGTACGTAAATACTAGACATAATATTGGATTTAAAATATTAGATTATTTTGCAAATCAAGAAAGCATTACTTTTCAAACTCAAAAATTAGGTGAAGTAGCGGAATTTAAAATTAAAGGGAGAACGGTTTTGTTATTGAAGCCAAATACCTATATGAATTTAAGTGGTAAAGCGGTGAAATACTGGCTTGAAAAAGAAAATATTGAAAAAGATAATATGCTTGTAATTACGGACGATTTGAATTTATCCTTCGGAAGTATTAGAATTAAAACAAAAGGCTCGGACGGAGGTCATAATGGGCTTAAAAACATACAGCTTTTGTTGAATTCAACAGAATATCCACGTTTTAGATTTGGAATTAGCGATGCCTTCAAAAAAGGCAAACAAGTGGACTATGTTTTAGGAGAATGGTCATTAGAAGAAAAAGAAGCCCTTAAAGAAAGATTGAGCATTTCAGCTGAAATAATTAAATCTTTCGCTTTAGCAGGATTAAATAATACTATGAATTTGTATAACGGAAAATAAAATAAACTAGTTGAGATAATCATTTAGTTTCCGTATTTATGCTAAATAAAAATGCCCTCAATAATGAGGGCATTTTTTTGGTATGTATGTATTTGAAAATTGTATTATTCAATAACTATTTTCTTGTTTTCTTTTCTTTCACCATCTTTTACAGTAACTATGTAAATTCCAGAACCTACATTGTTTAATTGTATGTTTTGGTTAATTAAAGTGTTGTTACTAAATGATTTGTTGTAAACTTGTCTTCCTCTAATGTCATGAGCAAGTACTTCGATATCATTAGATGATTGAGAAGTAAAGTTAATGTTGAAGTTACCATTGTTTGGATTTGGGTAAATAGTGAAGTTTTCTAAACCTGTGAAACTTTCATTTGCTAAAGGCACTGGGTTTTCGTAACAAACTTGAACAGTAAAGTTGTTTAATGATCCAACATCACCTGGCCACCAATCAAATCCTGATAAAGTCCAGTTTCCATTTGGTGCCAATCCGTTAAATAGACTTAAAGCTTGACTTGGAATTCTTGTTCCTGAAATTGTTGTACCACAAACAATTGCTGTACCACTATCATCTAAAACTAAATTTGTTCCTCCAGTTGTTCCACTTCCGTTACAAATATGGTTTAATAAAGTTACAGTCGATGTTGTATTTGGATGAGTTAAAGTAATTAATGTATCCCAAATAAAGGTATGGTTTGATGAGAAAGTTACATTTACATCAGTTATAGGTCCTGAAACTCCTGAGACATTTACGGTTTTTGATACTGTACCTCCAGATTCATTATTTGCAATTCCATCAGGAATGGCTACGGCAGTGTTGTTTGTAAATGTATTACAAATACTATTTATTACATATCCTACTGCAAATGCTTTTGTGTTTACGTTATAGAAAATATTTGCATTTGCTTTTACCATAAATCTGCAATATGGTCCCGAAACTCCTGCTGGTAATGTTACAACTTGTGAACCGTCATTAGGTGTTGCAGTAGCTAATGTGTATGCCCATGTTGCTCCATTGTCATTAGAAAATAAAATATTAACAGTATTTCCACCGGCAATTGTACTGTTTCCAGCACTTGTCCAAGTTACTGTTTGAGTAGATCCAATTGCATAAGAAATTCCAGTTGTGTTTTGTGATGTAATGTCTAATGGTGCAATGTTTGCAACTGTAACAACCATGTTGTCAAAATTTGTTTGTCCACCATTGGCAACATTATCTCTTGCAGTTAATCTGAAGTTTAATGTTCTTGCTACTGAACTTAATGCTTCTACAAGGATATCTGCACCAGCAGTAGTTTTACTTCCTGCTAAAGTAGATGCCATTATAGGGAAATATCTTGTTCCTGATGTTGTTGGTAAATAAGATCTAAAGTTAGGTCCAGTAGTTTTTGTAGTAACTGCAGGTGATCCAGTACCTAAAGTTGTGCCAGTAGCATCGTCATATTGTTCCCATTGGTAAGTCATTGATGCAGTTCCGCCTGTATCGGTAGCTGAACCTGTTAACATAAATGGTGTGCTTCTTGGTACAGTAAAATCTGCTCCAGCACTAACTACTGGAGTACCATGTGTGATTGGCGTTTCAACGTCACATGTTTTTCCTGTCATGTTTGTTTGAATTTGATCAATACTACCAGCATGAAATGTATCTATTGAGTGAGGAGCAACATCATAAGGAGTGATTCCTGCATATCCCATAATAGTAACACCACTTCCTGGCTCATAATTTACACTACTATCTTCAGTATCGCTGTGAGAAAAAGTGTGACGAGCACCAAATTGATGACCCATTTCGTGTACCACAAAATCAATATCAAAATTGTCTCCAATTGGAACAGTACTTGTTGTAAATCCACTACCTTTTGTTCCGTTTGTACAAATACAACCAATACAACCCGCATTACCATTATTACCAATAGCAGACATTAAATGTCCGATATCGTAATTTGCTTCTCCAACTACAGAAGTTAAAGTTGCTTGTAATTCTGAATTATATCCTGCATCAGTATCTCCGTATGGGTCTCCAAATGCATCTAAGTATAAAATAGTTGTATTATTAACTAAATTTAAATGTATAGCTAAATCTTTTTCATATACACCATTACATCTAGTCATTGTATTATTTACCGCAGCTAAAACTAGAGGTGTTGTACCTCCGTGGAATGCAGAGTATTCACCAGTTACAGACATGGCTAATCTGAATGTTCTATAAACTGGGTTGCTTGATCTTTCAATAGAACTTGCTCTATCAGTTAACTCATGTTCTAATTTTTCATCAGGAGTTAAACAAGTAAAAGGTTGTTTTATTCTTTTTGCATCTCTATTGTAAACTGCATAAATCTTTTTGTCGGCAGAATAAGCCTCTATATATTCAGTAGGTGAGTCTGCTTTAAATGTCATCGTACTAATTCCTTCAGGACTAATACTTAAGCGAATTTGAGAGTGAACATTGTCAATTCCTTGACCAACATAAGCTCTAATATCTGGAAATTGTGCTTGTAAAGCTGCATCAAAATTTGATGCTTCGTACATTCTGAATTTTTCTAATTTACCTTGTGCATTTGGTATTTCGATAATTGCAGATTTCGCATTATCTGCAAATCTATCTTCTGCAGTATAAAGTTTTTGTTTGATACTCTCTAAATCCAGTTTAAAAAGTGTAAATTCTTGAGGAAAATCTGATCTTAGGGCTGTTTTGGAAACAATGATATTTTCGCTGGGATTAACAGCGGACCACTCCTTTTTAGATTGTCCATTCATTCCCGTAGATAAAAGTAGCGAAAATGAAAGATAAAGTAAAGTCTTTTTCATAATATATGGTTGATTATTAAAGGGCTAAAGTATTAATAATAATTAAATAATCAAAATAAAATAATCATACTGGTTGTTAAAAAAAATGTATTTTTGCAAAAAAAAAACTACTTTGAGAATTTTTAATTCTATAAATGACTTTACAGCGACTAAAAAAACAATTGTTACTTTAGGTACTTTTGATGGTGTTCATATTGGACATAACGCCATTTTAGATAAAATTTGTAAAGCAGCCCAGCAAGAAAATTTAGAAAGTGTCATCCTTACTTTTTTTCCACATCCAAGATTAATAGTTTCAGATAATTACGATATTAAATTATTGAATACTATTGAAGAAAAATCAATTTTGCTAGAGAAAAAAGGGATTCAGAATTTTATCATTCATCCTTTTGATAAAACGTTTTCAGAATTATCACCAAGAGAGTTTGTCACTCAAGTTTTAGTTGAAAAATTAAATATTCAGAAAATAATTATTGGTCACGATCACAAATTTGGTAAAGATCGCGCAGCTGATTTCAATGATTTAATCAACTTCGGAAAAGAATTTGGTTTTGAAGTAGAAGAAATTTCAGCACAACAAATAAATGAAGTTTCTGTAAGTTCCACCAGAATTAGAAATTCGCTTTTAGAAGGAAATGTTTCTTTAGCCAAAGACTATTTAGGTTATCCATATGTTTTGACAGGAAATGTAGTAAAAGGGAATCAATTAGGGAGAACTATTAATTTTCCAACAGCAAACATTGAAATTCCT
>JAUMDQ010000250.1:14065-21389 GCA_032121715.1 Flavobacterium sp. | reverse complement strand
TTTCATCATCAATTCGATTTTTTTGAATTAATAAGTCTACTTTCTTTTCTGTTTTTAACGTTGTAAGAAGTGCATTATTTATGGCGTTAATTTCTTCAATTTTACGATTGATTAGTACTTCATATCTTAAATTGATTGAGTTTATTTCTATAAATAATTCGGTAATAATAATATTAGGATCTTTCTCAAAATCATTTGAAAACGCCAAACCACAAAATAGAAGTAAAAAGTATGTTAAAAAGCGTTTTTTCATAAATTCAGATTTAAATTTTACTAAATAGCCTCAATAGGATTATTGCTCTGTTGTCAACTAGTTTTATTGGATATAACCCACTCTTTATTGTTGGGTTTTTAGTGGTTAACTTTAAAAGATTTATGGTTTCATAACTCAATTCAAAATCATAATCTTGATTAAAGTAGAATTTTTCTATATCAGAAATTGTTTTAATTTCTTTACCAAAAAGAAATTTTTGATCTTCAATTGTGAGCGCATCTGTTTTAATGGTTAGCTGTAATTCCGTTTCAGAAATTTTCAGCAAATAAAACTTCTCTATACTAGTATTTTTATTAGTGCTAGTCTCAATGGTACATAAACCGACACCTCCTTTGCATTCTCTTCCTCTAATGTCAATTTCAAGTTTGCTTTCTATATTTTGCGCATTTAAGATTGCACAAAATAGTGTTAGTATGATTGTTGTGATTTTCATTTTTATATTATTTACTTATGTTGTTATTGTTTTATTTTTAAAAAGCGGTAAAAAATTAATTTTTACCGCTTTAGTGCTTAACTAAACTAAATTAAACATAGCCTGATTAAGGCTTCTTTAATAATTTCCACTTCAGAAAGTTTTAGAACTAATTATTTAAAAAAAAGACCCGGTTTAATGTTAAATGGCGTATAAAAAGTTGTTGTTTTTTCGTTTGGGTCTTTTTTTAAATAATTTTATAGTGCTATTTTGTAACCAAGTTTTTGTAAACTATCTTTAATTTCAACAAAATGAGCTTTTCCATATATGATGGCGATTTTTGTTTTTTTCTCGTTTAAAATATGACTAATAACACTGTTGTTTCTGTCTCGCATCATCATTTCGTCATAAATTTTCTTGTCGGGTTTTTTTGAACAAGTTGATTCATTATGAAATTCTGTGTCATAATCACAAGATTCTAAAATTACTTTACCATATTTGTTTTCATAATTTTCAAGAATTTTTTCTAATGATAGGTCAGTGTTTTTGGAATTGATTTCTGAAAGACCAAATTCTTTATATTTTGGTTGCTTTATTAGATTCTCCTTGATTTTAATTCCTTTTTCTTTAAACAGAGTTAGATAATCAGAATTTAATTTTTTGGAAATAAAAGGGCCCCCACTTATTTTTCTAAATTTATAAGCTAAATCAATTAATAAAATTGAATCTTCTTTAGTTAAATTTGTTTTACCAGAGAATTGTGAGTTAATACCTTCAACGTAAAAAAAATAATCTTTTTTTATTAAAGAGTCTACTTTAGATTTCACATCATTATAAAATTCTTCTTTACCTATATGATGCATGCCAAAAAGAACAATTTCTTTATTATTATTTGTTAATGTTTCCAGTTTTATTTTATTGTCAAAAACACCTATTTTTTGGAAATAGTAATTAGCTATTGATGATTTGCATGATGTAAATAAAAGGATTGAAAGAGTGATTAAGATTTTTTTTATTATCATTTTGAATTATTTTATAGCCGTTTTAGTAAATAAAAATAAATTAGATGTTTGTTACTGAATCTTAAAAGCGTCTAGTATTCCTTTTTTTTCGTTGTCGCTGAGTTTCCAACTTTCTTGTAAGTCATAATTTACTAAATAGTAGTTTATGTTTATTCCTTTTCTTTTGGCTTCTTCTATTAGTTCAATCCATTCAAAAGCTTTGTTTTTATTAACTTTGCCAACAAATGTTGCCCAGGTAATGATTACGTTAATATCGGAGGCTTTGAATTTTTCGTTTTTATTATTGCAAATATTGTCTTCAAATATTTTTATATTTTTTGTTTTAACTGTTTTGAAATTAGAAAATTCAGTTAAGTTTTTTATGAATTCTCCAACATTAGCATTACATTCCCTACTGTCTTTTTTATAATTCACAAAATCTCCGTCTTTATTGAAAAAATATGCTTCTGGAAAACTTGAATATTTTTCATTTAATAACTTTTCATAGTTTTTCCATGATTTTATATAATAAATACTTGATTGGTTTAAATCTTTTTTTACTAAAAAATCATTTAATTGCTTATGAGTTTTAAAAGACGGATTTTTTACACCTAGATAAATTTTTGTAATAGTTTTGCAAGATGCTATTAGAATTGATAACAAAGAAATAAAGAATAATTTTTTCATGTTTTAAATATTAAAAGAGGGAGCAATTTGAAGTTGTATTGCTCCCTTCTTAGTTTTTATAGAGTTATGTTATAAACACCTTTACTAATGTTTTTAATTGAATATTTTCCTGATTTTATAGTATATCCATTGTTTAAATCTAATGATTTACATGTTTCTTCTGATAATTTAAAATCCTCCTCAATAATGATTGTTGATGCGTTTCCAAAATGTTTTTTAATTTGATCAATACCTTGGTTGTTGGTTTCTAAAATTAAATTTCCATTCATGTCTGTAGTTGCTTTGAAAGTAGATTCTAAATCAATATTAATATCCAATTTACAAATTCCCCAACCATCACAATCTTTAGAAGCTCTGCCAAATTCAATTGATATTTTAATTGGAATCTTTGGTTGTTCTGAGATTAGTGTTTTAGTTGATTCGTTTTCTAATGTTGAAATTTGGTTAGCATTTCCGCTAACACTTAACATAACTGTGGCAAATAAGCCAAATAACATTTTTTTCATTATATTTGTTTTTTAAAATTAATTGCAGTCAACTTAAGTACGCCAATACTGTTTATAAGTTCGACTGCTTTTTTTATGGTTGGAATTTTCAATATTAAAAGCAAAGCCAACTTTCTCTTCACTCCTAATAAACAGTTTTAAAGAAATCTGATAATTCTTTTTTAGTTCCTCATTTTTGACTTGCAAGTTTTTGTTTTCAGAACATGGCAAAGAAATGTAATTTGGATAATAGGAAGCAAATTATGTATATCTCAATTTATAAATTAATAGTTTTTTTTTATAAAATGTTATTACTTTTCGTGTTAAAAATTTGAAAATCAATAATTTATAGAATCAATAATTTTGTAATATTTTTTAAAAAAATTAAGTTATTTTTGCTTAAAAAATATAAAATGACTCGATTTTCTTTTGTTTTTTCACAAAAAACACTTTTTTTAATATTATTCAGTTCTTTTTTCTCCTACTCCCAGTCAAAGAAAATAACAGAGGAATCTATGAATTTGATTTATGCGCAATTTGAATTGAATTTCTATAATCCAAAAAAAAGTAAAATTTTTGCTGAAAAATATTTGCAAAATGCTAAAAAATTAAATGATAAATACCATATTGTCACAGGTTATGGTATGATTGTCAATGGACTAGATTTGTATAAAGGTGAGAGGTATTTAGACACCATGATGAATGTTGCCAAAAGCTATGATAAAACTATGGTGACTTATACTCTTTTAAGAAAAGGACAGTTTTTTTGTATAAATAGAAGATTAAAAGAAGCTTTGCAATATTATTTATTAGCCTATAAAAATGTAATTTCTAAAAATGATGTTTATTTGAATCATATAAAATATGAAATTGCTGTTGTGAAAAGTATTATGGGAAAACATCAGGAATCACTTTTAATATTTTTGGAAATGGAAAAACAATTACAAAACTCTAAAAACATTGATCAATATGTAAATACTATTTTTGCTATTTCTAATACTTATAACCAATTAGGGGAAATAATAAAAGCTGAAAATTATATAAAGAAGGGATTGGATATCACAAGGGAGAATAAGAATTATGCTTTTCATCAATTTTTTGTAAGTAATAGAGGTAAATTATTTTACAAAAAAAGACAATATGGTAAAGCAATAAAAGATTTGGAGGGCTCTTTAAAAACATTGATTAAAGCAAACGATTTTGCAAATTTTTCAGAAAATTGTTTTTATTTAGGGAAATGTTATGATAGAATAAATAATAGTAAAAAGTCAGTCTATTATTTTAATAAAATAGATTCTGTATTTAATAAAAAAGGGTACATGTTCTCGGATATTATTAATTCCTATAAAGTATTGATAGATAATTCAAAGAATAATAAAAACATTGACAAAACATTGTATTATACATCGCAATTATTAAAAGCAGATAGTGTTATAAAACAAAACTATGATTTTATAATAGACACAACTCATAAAGAATATGATGTGCCAGAACTAATAGCGCAAAAGGAAAGTTTAATTGCAAAAATGAAAACAAATTCAATTATAATTAATTCTGTCTTCATTGTGTTTAGCCTTGTAATACTAGCGTTTTTTTGGTGGTATCATAAAAAAAGGAAGAAAGAAATATTGCTTCAAAAACAATTATTTAACAATTATTTACTTAATAACGAATTAACAATTATTAAAATAAAGAACGAGAAAATTATTTCAAAATTACATAGTGTTGAAAAATTAAATGAAGATATAATACAAAACATTTTAAATAAATTAGATTTTTTTGAAAGAGAAAAACATTTTACTAAAGACGTTACTTTAGATTTTTTGGCTAAAAAATTTGAAACTAATACATCTTATCTGTCAATGGTAATTAATAAAAATAAAGGATGTGGCTTTCCATCGTATATTAATAATTTGCGTATTGATTTTGCAATTGAATTATTATATAAAGAAAAAAAGTATAGAAATTATTCTATTAAAAGTTTGGCACATGAGGTTGGGTTTAGTAGTGTTCAAACCTTTTCAAGAGCCTTTTTGGCTAAAACAGGAGTTAATGCATCTTTTTTTATTAATGAATTAAACAACAGTTAATTAAAGAAATTATTTTTTGAGAATTACTATCAATTTATAAATTGAAAATATATTTATTTGGATAAAAATTATTTTTATGGTCATTTTGCAATAAATAATTTAAATTAAAATTAACTAATGAAAACAAGATTTTTGAAATTTTCTAATCAAGAAAAATTAACTAAAAAACAATTAATTTGTATTTATGGAGGAACAGGTGATGGCGATGATGACCATACTGGGCCAAAACCTTTAAAGCCGGATAGGCCTGCAAGTCCTGCAGGGGGAGGGAATTAATAAAAACATTAATTGAGAGGCTATCCAAAAGAAAAGGATAGTCTCTTTTAGTCATAATGTGAGTATTGCTATTTATAATTACAATTGGCATTTTTTATAAAATCTCTTAATTTAAATTATTATTATAATATGAATAAGTTTAAAATATTAATATTCCTATTAGTTTTATCAAGTTGTAAACCTAAACACTTAAAATTTGTCACACATGTCCAAGAAATTAAGAAATTAAAAATTATCGAATTAAAAAATTGGCAAAATCTAGATATAGAAAATGACAGTGTTCCGGGTGTAAGTCTTACTAGATTGTACAACGAAAAGTGTACAAAAAGATATTTAAAACCCATTGTAGTTGCTGTTATTGATAGTTATATTGATGTTGAACACGAAGATTTAAAAAATCAAATTTGGATTAATAAAGAAGAAATTCCGAATAACAATATTGACGATGATAAAAATGGTTATGTTGATGATGTAAATGGCTGGAATTTTTTAGGAAATAGAAATGGGCAATGTGCATTCAGATTAAATTATGACACGTCAAGAAGGTTGAGAAATTTGTTAAATAAAAATATTGACACCACTGATTTTAAAGGTAATAAAACAGATTCTTTAGAATTTGTAAATATTAAAGTTTCATTAGCAAAAATTAAGAAAAAGCACCTCTCGAAATTAGAAGATTCTAAATATTACCAGGACACTTATGTTTCTTCATTTAAAAGAATGAATGAGATATTTAAAAATAATAAATACACATTATTTCAGGTGGATAGTTTATTTAAGCATAGAGAATTTGATGCTGATGACGATTTATATTATGACATTTATTTTGCAAGAGACTTTTTAAAGACAAATAATAATAAAGCTTGGATTGATTTATTTGAAGAAAAGTCAAAAGGGGAGTTAACAACTTCATTAAGTCCAGTATTTAATGAAAATGATATCATAAAAGATATAGAAACTGACATTACTGATAAAAATTATGGTAATAATCAAATATCAAAATACTCAAATAAAACATGGCATAGTACTATGATGTCAGGTATGATTGTAGCGGATAGGGGGAATAATATTGGGATAGAAGGTTTTGGAAATCATATTAAAGTAATGCCATTGGTTGTTTCTCCAGCATCAGGTAATAATAGAGATAAAGATATTGCACTTGCTATTGAATATGCCGTAAATAATGGTGCTAAAGTTGTAAATATGAGTTTTGGTAAATCTTCTACAATACATCCGGAATGGTTGCAGAAATCTTTGTTATACGCTAAAGAAAAAGATGTTTTAGTGATTGTTTCTGCGGGTAATGGTAGTGAAGATTTAGACGGAGTGTTTTCATATCCAAATGATTATTATGATGTTGAAGATGTTGCTGAATATGTTGATAATTTAATAATTGTAGGTGGTGTTAATCATGAAGTGAATGAAAATTTAGTATATAAATATTCTAATTATGGTAAAAAAAATGTTGATATTATGGCACCTGCAACTGATATTTGGTGTTTAGACCCTGTGAGAAAATATGCTATGGATGATGGCACCTCTTTTTCTGCAGCTTTAACTTCTGGTTCTGCGGCTCTTATTAGGTCTCGTTTTCCTGATTTATCTGCTAAGGAAGTAAAAAATGTTATTTTGCAATCAGGCGTAAAATATGATATTGAAGTTATAGTGCCTGGAACTGAAAATAAAAAAGTTAAATTTTCAGAGTTGTCTAAATCTGGAAGTATTTTGAACGTGTATAATGCTATGATTTTAGCAAAAAAAGTGAGTAAAAAGTAATTATGAACAAACAATTAAGTCTAGTGTTGTTATTCAGTGCAATGGTATTTGGTCAAAAAGAAAATAAAGCACCATCGCAACCTGTAAAAGACATCTATTTCGGTAAAGAGATTATAGATGAGTATAGAAATTTTGAAAACCAACAAGATACAGTAGTACTAAATTGGATAAAATCACAATCAAAATATTCGCAAAATGTATTAAATCAAATTAAAAACAAAGAAAACTATTTAATGTTGTTAGACAAGTTTGTAGATAAAAGATATAACTTGAGTAGAAATAAACCTGTAAACATTCCAAAACAACAAAATATCTTATACAAA
>JAUMDQ010000250.1:0-14055 GCA_032121715.1 Flavobacterium sp. | reverse complement strand
AACTAGATAATAACGATTCAATTAAAAAATTATATTATCGAAGCAGTCCAAAAGAAGAATTTAAAGTCTTCTTTTCACCTAAAGAGTATCAACCAGAATTGAAAATCAACTACTATATTAATTATTATAAATTAAGTCCAAACAAAAGATATGTTGCCATCTCTATAACTAAAAATGGACAAGAAATATCAGATGTAATTATATATGACTTAAAAAATAAAATACTTCTAAAAGATTGTATTAAGAATACTTGGGTGAGTGATATTGGTGGTATAAATTGGCTAAAAGATGAAACCGGTTTCATTTATGCTTATTTGCCTGTAACGGATAAAACTTCATCAGATTTTATAAAAAACTCTGAAGCGGTTTTGTATAAATTAGGCGCAAAAGAAGGAGAACATACAGTTTTGTTTTCTAAAAAAAACAATCCCAATATTAGTATTAATTCAAGTGATTTCTGTATTGCTTTTGAAAGCGATACATATTGGTTTGTATCGCTTTCCGGAGCCGAAAAGTTTAATGATTATTATTATGCTGAAAAACAAAATAGTACTACTTTAAAATTAATGTGGAAGCCATTGTTTAAAAAAACAGATAAAATTAATACTTTCAAGATTGATGATATCCAATTTATTTTTCAAAAAGAAATAAATGGACTTTCTTGTTTGCTTAAAACGGATTTGGGAAATCCTGATTTTAATGCGGTAGAACCTTTTGTTCAATTTTCTGAAAATGAAATTATCAAGGATTTTGGTTTAACCAAAAAAGGGATTTACATTTCAACAGTTATTAACGGGATAGTTGCGAAGTTTTATATTTATGATAAGATGTTGCAAGAAATAAAATTACCTATGCCTGCTGGTTCTTTATTTGTTAAAACATATGAAGAAAATTCAAACGATATGTGGTTAACATTTGGAAGCTGGAATAAATATCCAGTTAGGTATAAATACAGTGTTAATAAAAATATTTTCAAAATAGATAATATTAATGAACCCGTTAAAATTCCAGAATTTGACGATATTGTTTATGAAGAATTAACTATTAAAACGCATGATGGTTTAGATTTGCCTCTAACTATTATATATAAAAAAGGAATACGAAAGGACGGTTCAAATAGAGTACTTATGAATGGATATGGCGCATACGGTAGAAACACTTCGCCTTATTTTGATCCATATGGTTTAATTTGGGTACAACAAGGAGGGGTTTTAGTTCAAACCCATGTTCGTGGTGGTGGAGAAAAAGGAGAAGTTTGGCGTTTAGGTGGCTACAAAACTACAAAAGAAAATTCTTGGAAAGATTTTATTTCTAGTGCCGAGTTCTTAATTGCTAATGGTTATACAAAACCAGAAAGTCTTGGAGTTACAGCTGGAAGTGCAGGAGGTGTTTTAGTAGGTAGGGCAATTACTGAAAGACCTGATCTCTTTAAAGCCGCACTAATAGATGTAGGTATTTTAAATACCTTGCGATTTGAGTTATCTCCAAATGGAGAAAATAATATTAAGGAATTTGGAACTTTTAAAATTAAAGAAGAATTTGAGTCTTTATATAAAATGGACCCATTTCATCATATTAAGAAAGGAGTTTCTTATCCAACAACATTAATCACTTCTGGCATGAATGATAACAGAGTAGTATATTGGCAACCTGCAAAATTTGCGGCGAAACTAATGGAGTTTAATTCTAATAAAAACCCAATATTATATTTTAATGATTATGAAAGTGGTCATGGTGAAAATTCAATTAATAAAGAATATGAACAATTAGAAATGATAAACAATTTTTTTAATTGGCAATTAGGTAATCCGGATTATAATTAAATCTTTAACCTGTGGCTTCAGTCAAACAGATGATGCAAATCTACGCTATCGGGAATAATTCATGATCATTTGTACAGGTATTATAAAATGTGTTTTTATAAGAAGGTAAACACGCAGCTGGGTAAAGGCGATAGCTTTAATATACGAGTCTAAGTTGCCCAATTTTAATAACCCTCTTAGGGTTTTGAACCCTAAGAGGGTTATTAATTAAAAAAAATAAAACTCAGTACACAAAACTCACATCTTCTTACTATCTTTGCCCTCGATTAAAAATTCACTTTTGGAAACAAATACCACAACCCTAAAATCAATCTTTTTAGATTTTAAAGAAATTACCAAAGCAGGCTTAGCCATAAGCGTGGTTTTTTCTTCTATTGTTGGTTATTTATTGGGGTTTTCAGATAAATACCCTTTCAGTTTTACTACCCTTATATTACTAGCCATAGGCGGGTATTGTATGGTAGGCGCGTCAAATATTTTCAATCAGGTCATTGAAAAAGATTTAGATGCCAAAATGGATCGAACTAAAAACCGTCCCGTACCATCAGGTAGAATGTCAGTCAACAAAGCCTTAACTTTAGGATTCGTTTTAACATTTGTAGGATTAGTAGTTTTATATTTCATCAATCCAAAAACAGCCATGTTTGGTGCAATTTCCATATTTATGTATGTAAGTTTGTATACACCATTAAAAACACTAACACCTTTATCGGTTTTTGTTGGCGCTTTTCCAGGTGCTATTCCTTTTATGTTAGGATGGGTAGCCGCAACAGGAAGCTTTGGTATTGAAGCAGGAACATTATTTTTAATTCAGTTTTTCTGGCAATTTCCACATTTCTGGGCAATCGGCTGGTTCTTATTTGAAGATTATGAAAAAGCAGGTTTCTTTATGTTGCCAACCGGTAAACGCGACAAGAAAACAGCCATTCAAATCATATTATACACCTTTTGGTTAATTGTAGCTTCGGTTTTACCTGTTTTTGGTTTTACAGGGAAATTACAATTATCTGTGGTTGGAGCAGGAGCTGTTTTGTTTTTAGGAGCTTGGATGATGTATTGGGCTTTTAAATTATATAAAAACAGGGATGCAAAAACTGCTAAAAAACTAATGTTAGTTAGTGTAACTTACATAACTTTGCTGCAAATCATTTATGTGATTGATAAATTTGTTTAAAAACATAGAATATAAATAAAATTAAAAATGGAAAGCATTTCAATACAAGAAGCTTACGATAAAAAAGCAAAAACATATAAAATGCTGTTATACTTCGGTATGATTAGTATAATTATGATTTTTGCAGGATTAACCAGTGCGTTTGTAGTAAGTAAACAACGCCCAGATTGGTTAAAAGATTTAGTCATTCCTGATACGTTTACCTACAGTACCATTGTTTTAATAGTAAGTAGTATTACGTTCTATTTGGCAAAAAAAGCAATAAAAGCAAATAATCAGTCTTTAACTACAGTGTATCTATTAATCACTTTAGGTTTGGGTTTAACGTTTGTCTATCTTCAGTTCAAAGGGTTCGATTTATTGTTCAATCAAGGGTTAGTTCCTTTCGGTTCTTCAAGCAAAGTTACGGTCTCTTTTTTGTATGCTTTCGTGTTTGTGCACGTTGCTCACCTGTTTGGAGGTATGATTTCGTTAATTTATGTAATTTATAATCATTATAAACAAAAATACAATTCCTCGCAATGCCTTGGTATTGAGCTAAGTGGCATGTATTGGCACTTTATGGATTTTATTTGGGTTTACTTGTTTTTATTTTTCTATTTTTTCAAATAGAAAAAAATCAATAAATTTGGGAACTTTTTAACAATAACTATTTTATGAGCGCTACGGTTAATAATGAACACGCTTTAGACGGAGGTCCAGGACCAATGGGAGCCACTTATGGTAAAATGATGATGTGGTTTTTCATCGTATCAGATGCTTTAACCTTTTCAGGTTTTATCGCTGCTTACGGATTTTCTAGATTTAAATTTATCGAAACTTGGCCAATCGCCGATGAGGTATTTACTCACTTTCCATTCTTACACGGTGTAAATGCACCAATGTATTATGTGGCATTGATGACGTTTATCCTTATTTTTTCTTCAGTAACAATGGTAATTGCCGTTGATGCTGGTCACAAATTACAAAAAACGAAAGTAGCTGTCTACATGCTACTTACTATTGTTGGTGGTTTTATGTTCTTAGGCTCACAAGCTTGGGAATGGAAAAACTTCATCAAAGGGGAGTACGGAGCAGTTGAAACTGCTGGAGGTTCTATTTTGCAATTTGTGGATAAAGATGGTAAAAGAGTAAAACTTGAAGAGTTTGCTGCTACTTTACCAGAAGAAAGAGAACAATTAACAAGAGACAAAGGAGTTTGGTTTATGGAAGAAGACCATGCTTTACCAGCTTATTCAGTTAATGAGGTAATTGCAGGATTCAAAGCACATCCAGAACTTTTAGTAAGAACAGAGTTTATTACTAAAGACAAAGAAAAAACAGTTCTTTCTCGTGAAGAATCTGAAAAAAGATTAAATGACGCTATTCTAGTTGTAGAAGGTGCGAGTTTAATTAGAAATGAATACGGACATAAATTATTCGCAGATTTCTTCTTCTTTATTACTGGATTCCACGGATTCCACGTATTTTCAGGAGTAATGCTTAATATCTTAGTTTTCTTTAATGTATTATTAGGTACATATGAAAGAAGAAAAAGTTATGAAATGGTCGAGAAAGTTGGTTTATATTGGCACTTTGTCGATTTAGTATGGGTGTTTGTATTTACATTCTTCTATTTAGTTTAATTTTTAGTAAAAAGAAAATATTATGGCACACGCACATGAATCTAACATGAAAAGAATCTGGACAGTTTTCGGAATCTTATCTATCATAACAACTGTTGAGGTTGCTTTAGGTATTGTAAAACCACATAGTTTATACTTTACCAATCTTTTAAGTATGAATTTACTAAACTGGATATTTATTATCTTAACAGTTGTAAAAGCATATTACATTATGTGGGCATTTATGCACTTAGAAGGTGAAAAGAAAAGCTTACGCTGGTCTGTTGTTGCTCCATTAGTATTCTTAATTTTATATTTATGTTTCATCGTTTTAGTAGAAGCAGATTATATTTTTGAAGTATTTAAAAATTCTCATTACAAATGGATTTTTTAACAAAATTTATATAAATCAATCCCGGCTAACGTCGGGATTTTTTTTTACCTTTGCTTTTCAAAATTTAACTTTATTAAAGTGAAGAAATATCTCGTTTTATCTGTACTATTCATCTTGCCTATAGTGGCTTATATGTTTTTCGCCACAGCATCACACAACTCTCTTTTTCTGCCAATTATTTCAAAAAATCATTCTGATATTCCAAGTCAATTCATTTCCTTAAACAAGGAAAAAATTACTTTGGATAAAAATATTACCGTTTTAGGTTTTCCTGGAAGTGACATCGATGAAGTAAAAGCGAATCTTTTCAATCTAAATCAGAAAATTTACAACAAATACGGCGGTTTTAAAGATTTTCAAATGGTGATGATTTTACCCGATGGTAATCAAGAGAAAATTAAAGCCATCATGTTAGAATTTAGAAGACTGTCTAACGATTTAAAAAATTGGCATTTTCTTTTCGGTAAACCAGAAGATATCGAAACGTATTTTAATTCTTTCAATTTCAAAAATAACTTAAACGATAAATCAGGAACGTCTTTCGTGTATATTATCGATAAAGAAAAATGTCTTCGTGGACGAAAAGGGCAAGAAATAAAGGGTAAAGTAGAATATAGAGAATGTTATAACACCATTTCTGCAGCCGAATTACATAACGAAATGTCTGATGACGTAAAAATTCTGCTTCGCGAATATCGTTTAGCTTTAAAAAAGAATAAACGTAAAGACGAATTTAGAGATAAAATTGAACAAGAAGTAGTTAAGAAAGAGTCAAGTAAAAAGTAAAAAGAGACAAGTATAAAGAATAATAAAATTGTCACACTGAGCGTAGTCGAAGTGTTTCGTTTAAAATTATAAAAATGAAAAAAAACTCATACATCGGAATATCATTTATTATTTTACTGTTCGGAATTTGGACTGTAAAAGAATTAACGGAACGATTCAAAGAAAATAGTTTAGAGAAGTTAAGCAAAGTGCCAAATTTTGAATTAACCGATCATAACGGTAAAAAAATATCGAACAAATCGTTTGAAGGAAAAGTATATGTGGTAGAGTTTTTCTTTGCGTCTTGCCCAACTATTTGTCCGAAAATGAATCAAAATATGTTGCAATTGCAAGAAACGTTTTATGGCGATTTAAATTTCGGAATTGCTTCAATAACAATCGATCCAGAAAATGATACAGTTGCTTCCTTAAATGAACACGCTAAAAAACTAGGTGTCAAACATATTCGCTGGAAAAAACGATAAAGTACAAGGTGGTTTTGAACATTCTGGATTGTTCGCTTTAATTGATAAAGAAGGAAATATCAGATGTAGAAAAGATAAATTTGGCAATCCAATTTTATACTACGACGGTTTAGAACAATCAGGAATTGACGCCATCAAAGAAGATATCAAATTATTGTTAGAAGAATAGTAAAAGAGCCAAGTAAAAAGTTAAAAGAATCAAGTAAAAGGCTAAAGTAAAAATTTAAACATGGAAAACAACATAGAAACAAAATACAACAAATTAATCACAGCAGTATCCATCATTATTCCAGTTGCCGTTGCTGCTTTATTTGGAGTGAACTTAAGAAAATTAGGTTACGATGTAGAACCTTTAAATTTCTTACCACCTATTTACGCTACTATTAATGGTATAACAGCTGTTTTATTAAGTGCTGCGGTAATCGCTATTAAAAATGGAAAAAGAAAATTACACGAAAACCTAATGAAAACAGCAATTGCTTGTTCTATTGCGTTTTTGTTGATGTACGTTGCGTATCATATGACATCTATATCAGCGGTTTATGGCGATATCAATCACAATTCTATATTAGAAGAATCAGAAAAATTAGCGGTTGGAAGCTCAAGAACAATCTACTTATTGATTCTGTTAACACATATTTCTCTTTCCGTAATTATTATTCCTTTAGTTTTAATTACTTATGTGAGAGCTTTAGCCCAACGTTTTGATAGACATAAAAAAATTGCGAAAATCACTTTTCCAATTTGGTTATACGTGGCTATTACAGGCGTTTTAGTGTATATAATGATATCTCCATATTATGTTAAATAAGAACAATGAAAAAAGTATAAAGAGCCAAGTAGTAATTTGTAATTATAAACGTTTTTACTTTTTACTTTTTACTTGTTTCTTTTTTCTTGAGGGAAACGCTCAATGTGCTATGTGTCGCGCTTCCTTACAAAACGAAGCGAATAAAGCTGCTGCAGAAGGTGTAAACGATGGAATTGTGTATTTGATGGCCATACCTTACATTTTAGTTGCAGGTGTTTTTTACGCGGTATGGCGATTAAAACAAAAAAAGAAAGTACAAGTTTCTTCTGAAAAATAAAAAAATCCCGTTCTAATTTTTAGAACGGGATTTTTTATATCATAAATCCCAAATCGTAAATAAGATTAGTCCATTCCGTCAATCGTAATTTTCATAGTTCCGGTTGAAGTGATAAATGCCACAATTCCTTTTTCGGTAAGTTCCATTTTTTCAAAGATGAAATCGTTCAATTTCCCGTTTACGAAAACACCTTTCATGGGTGAATAATTCGTTAAATAAGGCAACATGTTTTTCTTTCCTTCGTCTAAATTCGGTTTGATTGAATATCTACAGCTTTCTTTAATTTTGTTTAAAATCATACCTTGCAATAACCAATTAGCAGTTCGAGTTAAAATGCCTTTTGTGTTTAAAACATAATCCATTTCTTCAAAATAAATTTCTTTAGTTTCAGCATTGTATTTCGGAATTCCTGCTAAATAAATCGTTCCGTTTACGGAACCTAACATGTCTAAAGCAATAATCATTTTACCGTCTTTATACCATAAATCGACTTTTTGAACTGTAATTTTTCTTTTTCCAGATCCAAATTCCTGACCCATAAAGTTCTTTGTCATAATTCGACTTGCGCTTTCATAAGTAGAAACCGCGGCAATCGAAGCATTAAAATCAGATGGAATTTTGCTTACTGCTTTAGAAATAATTTTGGTTCTGTCAAATCCGTTCTTTGGTTTTTGTCCGATTAAAGTTTGCATCACGCATTTCATTCCTAAATTCATCGTGATTTTCGAATTACTCAAAACAGCATTGGTGCTGTAAATTTCGTTTGGCACTAATTTAAACCAAGTTTCATAGGTTTCATTCGCCATAAATGGAGTAGATATGGTTTCTAAAACATCCATTACTTGTTCTTTAAAATCGCAGCTTTTATTAATCGCTTCGTCAATCATTTTTGCGACTTTCCCTTTAAAAATAGATAAAGTTGGATTGATAATGTAGGTAATTGGAACATTTTTCCCAGCAACTAAAATACTAGGACTTTCACTCCATTCGAAATCTTCAATTTTTGATGTCGTGTTTAATTTCCAATTCGCAAAATTAGCTTTGCTGTTTAAGGTAATGGTTCCGTTTATGTTGATTTCTCTCGTGTCGTTTAAACCCATAAACTCGGTTCCGTATTTTATTTTTGCCCAAATTTTTAACGGAATGACCGAAACAATTTCTCCGTTTTTTTCTACCAATTTGATGTCGGATGTTTTCCAAATTTTCATTTCGGTTTTGTCGTCATTCAAAATCGAATCATTGTAAATCAAACCTTTTAAGTTTTTGTTTAGATGATATTCGATTTCTTTCATGCTCACTTCCATCGGCATAGAAATTAGCGACGTTTTATTGCTATACACAATAGGCGCATTATCGGTAGCTTCCGGTTTTATGGTGTCAATTCTTTTGGAAGAACTACAACTAAAAAGGCCAATATTTAAGAGTCCGAAAAGCAAAATTTTAATGTTTAAATTCATTTATTGTTTTATTATGCGATTTTCAAATTGATTCACTGAGAAAACGCTAAAAAACCCAAAATATTGTTTTTTAAAATTTCTGAGATTTAGTGTTTTTCAGGTATAAAAGTAAAATTTTAATTGTAAAGTGTAACAATTTTTTCAAAAATTGGTCAAATAGAAAAACAATTATAATAATGAAGTCAGTACAAATAGTTTTTGTGTTATTTTTTGTGAGTGTTGCCTCTTTTGCCCAAGAAAAAAAATGGACATTAAAAGAATGCATCAATCACGCCATCAAAAATAATATTTCTATAAAACAATCGGAATTAGATTTACAAACCACAGCCATTTCTAAAAAAGATGCTATTGGTAATTTTTTACCAAACTTAAATGCATCTGCATCGCATTCATGGAATATTGGTTTAAATCAGAATATTACAACGGGTTTACTTGAAAATCAAACCACTCAATTTACATCAGCGAATTTAAATGCAAATGTGGATATTTTTAAAGGTTTGCAAAATGTAAATCAATTAAGAAAAGCTAAATTATCTATAATTGCTTCTCAATATCAATTGACAAAAATGCAAGAAGATGTGGCGTTAAATGTAGCCAATGCGTATTTGCAAATTTTGTTTAATAAAGAGAATTTGAAAGTTCAAAAAGAACAAAACCTATTAGATACTAAACAATATGATAGAACCGTGCAATTAGTTGATGCGGGAAATGTGCCAAAAGGCGATTTGTTAGATATTCAAGCTACAATGGCTTCTGGAAAACAACGTGTTATTGTTGCGGAAAATGCTTTAATGTTATCAAAATTAAGTTTAGCACAATTGCTTCAAATTCAAGATTTTCAAAATTTTGATGTTTCTGAAGAAGATATGCCAACTATGTTGTCAAGTATTTTAAGCGAAACTCCTGAAGCAGTTATCGCGAAAGCTAAAGAAAACAGAACGGAACTTAAGATTGCACAAACTAATTTAGCTATTGCAGAAAAAGATATTTCTATTGCAAAAGGAGCGTATTTACCAAGTTTGTCAGCGTTTTATGGTTTCAATACTAGAGCTTCTAATTCAAATGGATTTGATATTGTTAATGGAGTTCCAATAATAACTAGTCCAAAACCAATATTTGATCAGTTTGATACTAATAAAGGTCAGAACTTCGGGTTATCTTTAAACATTCCGATTTTTAACGGATTTACAGTTAAAAATAATGTGGCTAGAAGTAAAATTGCTTTAGAAAGAAGTAAACTAGCTAAAAGCCAACAAGAATTAGATATTGAGCGTAATGTTTTTACAGCTTATACTGATACAAAAGCGGCTAAAGAAAGTTATGAAGCGGCTTTACAAATTGAAAAAGCACGTGAATTAGCCATGCAATATGCAAAAGACAGATACGAAATTGGTATGATGAATATTTTTGATTACAATCAATCGCAAACAGCTTTTGTAAATGCACAATCAGAAGTATTAAGAACCAAGTACGATTATATTTTTAGAATTAAAATTTTAGAATTTTATTTCGGAATTCCACTTATAGAAAAACAATAAAGCCATGTCAAGAAAAAAATTATTTATCATTTTAGGAAGTGTAGTTGCAGTTGTTGCACTATTAATTGTTCTGAAAAAATCAGGAAAAATTGGAAATAGCGACGACGGTAAAGTAGTTGAAGTTTCTAAAGCAGAAACAATGACAATTGTTGAAACGGTTTCGGCAACTGGTAAAATTCAACCAGAAATTGAAATTAAAATTATGCCAGAAGTTTCAGGTGAAGTTATTGCTTTAAATGTAAAAGAAGGTCAAGAAGTTAAAAAAGGACAATTATTAGTAAAAATCAACCCAGATATTTATACTTCAGGTGTTGATAGAACAGTAGCGTCTTTATCTACTTCAAAAGCTGGTGTAAGTCAAGCAGATGCTCAAGTTAAAGAAGCGAAAGCGAATTACGACAGAAATAAAAAATTATTCGATAAAGGTGTGATTTCTCGTTCAGAATGGGACAGAATTGTTTCTGCTTATGAAGTGGCTGTTGCTAGTAAACAATCGGCATATTATCAAATGAAATCTGCTTCGGCAAACGTAACAGAAGCAAGCGACAACTTAAAAAGAACTACCATTTTTGCACCAGCAGATGGAACGATTTCTAAATTAGATATCGAATTAGGAGAAAGAGTTTTGGGTCAGCAACAAATGGCTGGTACTGAAATGATGCGTATTGCCAACTTAAACAATATGGAAGTTGAAGTTGACGTAAATGAGAACGATATAGTAAAAGTAAGTATTGGTGATTCAGCTAAAATTGAAGTCGATGCGTATTTAAAAAGAAAATTTGACGGAGTTGTTACTAGTATTTCAAATTCAGCAACTACAGGTTTAACGGCAGATCAAGTAACTAATTTTAAAGTAAAAGTAAGATTAGTGAAAGAATCGTACCAAGATTTATTAGCAGGAAAACCAATTAGTTATTCGCCTTTCCGTCCAGGAATGACAGCAACAGTTGATATTGAAACTAAAAGAAGTACAAATGTTTTAGCGGTGCCAATTAGTGCGATTGTTATCAAAGATGATACAACTTCAACTAAGAAAGATATTGTGGCTGAAATTGAAAAAGAAGAAGCAGAGAAAAAAGGAAAAGCGCCTAAAAAAGACATAAAATTTGAATGTGTTTTTGTAAAAGTGGGCGATAAAGCTAAGATTAGAGTAGTAAAAACAGGAATTCAAGATGATACAAATATTGAAATTTTATCAGGATTGAAAAAAGGGGATGAAATTATTACTGGACCTTACACTTTAGTTTCAAAAGAGTTGATGCCAAATGATAAAGTACGATTGGAAACTAAATCTGATAAAGAGAAAAAAGCAAAAGAAGACAAAAGTTAGTTATGAATTGATTTGATTTTGATTTAAAGAAGACACAAGCAATTGTGTCTTTTTTTTTGTTTCTTTGTATCCTAAATTACTATTAAAATGGCATTAATTCTGAATATAGAAACGGCGACTAAAAATTGTTCTGTTGCATTAGCGAAAGAGGGAAAAACTTTGGCAATAAGAGAAATTGCGACTCAGAATTTTTCTCACGCTGAAAAATTACATGTTTTTATAGAAGAACTATTTTTAGAAACCAATTTGAAATTACAAGATTTAAGTGCGATTGCTGTAAGTCAAGGTCCAGGTTCTTATACTGGCTTACGAATTGGCGTTTCAGCTGCAAAAGGCTTGTGTTATGCATTGTCTGTTCCTCTAATTGCTGTTGATACTTTAGAATTATTAGCTCGAAAAATAGAAATTCAAAGTGGAATTATTGTTCCAATGATTGATGCGCGTAGAATGGAAGTGTTTTGTGCATTTTTCGATCGTAAATACAACAAAATCAGTGAAACCAAAGCGGAAATCATTGATGAAAACAGTTATCGAGATATTTCTGAGACTTTACATTTAATTGGTGATGGTGCAATGAAATTCAAAGAGATTTTAACCGATGCTAAATTTCAGTATTATCCAGAAATTGAATTTCCTTCTGCTATAGAAATGGCAACAGTTTCTTTTCAAAAATTCCAAAACAACCAATTGGAAGATGTAGCCTATTTCGAACCTTTTTATTTGAAAGATTTTGTTTTGATGACGAAGAAAGTGTAATCTAAATACTCACCAAATCCTTGCTTTGCTCTAAAATATCCGATTTCACTCGCATGTGGTGTGCGTTTTCGGTCCAAACTCTGGCGCTAAAGTGTATGGAAGTTTCTGTAAAATTATTGATAAAAACATCTGCTTTTGGTTCTTTTAAAACCAATGGATGTTGGTTGATAATTGCTGTGATTTTGTTTTTTATATCGGTAACATCAGAAGTATAATTCGTAATGATTTCAATGTCATTTCGTCTGGTGCTAAGTTGACTATGGTTTTTTATTTTTCCGTTAGATAACATCCCATTCGGAATATAAACCACTTGGTTGTTTGATGTAATCATTTTGGTTGAAAAAATTAAAATTTCAGAAACGATTCCTTGTTCACCTTGTACTTCAATCGTATCGCTAACTCGAAACGGTTTGAATAAAATAATTAAAATTCCACCAGCGAAATTCGACAACGAACCTTGTAAAGATAAACCAACAGCTAAACCTGCTGCTCCTAAAATAGCTACAAAAGAAGAAGTTTCTACTCCTAATTTAGAAATTACAGTTATAAATAATATGATGCGAAGTGTCCAAAAAATCACATTTCCTAAAAAGTTAGTTAAGGTAATTTCCACTTCTCTTTGTAAAAGTATTTTTTTAAATATTTTAGTTAGAAAGCTGGTTAACCACAATCCAGCAAAAAGAATAAGTAATGCGGTTGCAATTCTTGGAGAATAATCGAATAATATGTCTTTTATAGTATTTAAATACGTTTGAAATTCCATTGTAATTTTTTTTTACAAAAATAAAGAATGTGTGCTCTTTATGGATGTGTTTTTTAGAAAAAAAATAATTTTTTTTCTAAATTTCATTAAAAGTAATTAAACAAATAAATAAATAAACTGAACTATGATTTATGTCAGTTTTTTTCCGGTTTTATGCTAATAAATTTGTCTTATAATTTTAAAACAAAAAATAACATGAAAAAATTATTATTAGCTAGTATTGCATTATTAGGACTTAGCGCAAACGCACAAGAAGAAGAAAACAAAGGTTTACAAGGGACTTGGTGGGTTGCGGGTCAATTAGCGTTTTCTTCAACAGATAACGGAGTAAGTGAAACAAAATCAAATACAATTGTTCCAGTTGTGGGATATTTTGTTGCGCCAACAACAACAATAGGTTTAGGTATTGGTGTTATTAATTCAGAAACTACTGCAAATATTGGTGGTATTACAACAGCTGAATCTTCTGCAGTAATTATTCAGCCATTAGTTAGAAAATATTGGGGAATTGGAGGGAAATTTTTCCTTTTCGGTCAAGCTTCTTTGCCTTTAACATTTGGAGAAGACAAATTATCAAGTGATAAAACAAGTTCTATTGGTTTAGATATTGCGCCGGGTATTGATTGTGTGATTAATAAATGGATGACAATTGAAACTTCTTTTTCATTAGTTAACCTTACTTCAACTTCAAGAAATCCAAATATTGGAGAAAGTACAAGTGACTTCAGTTTTAATGCAAATCCATTCGATTTAAATCCTGGCTCAAGAAATGTTGGTGGTTTAAGACTTTGAGTAAAATTCTTATTTTAACTTTCGTTATAATATTTTGATTGGTTAGGATGTTGAGAGGGCTGTTTTGGGTTAAAGCAGCTCTCTTG
>JAUMDQ010000249.1:0-3342 GCA_032121715.1 Flavobacterium sp. | reverse complement strand
TACAAGGAAAAGGTAATAAGTCTAAAGCAGCAAAATATAGAAGAGATAAAAGAGATACGCACCGTCAACGTACAGATGACGATTTAGCGCAACAAGATTTAGAAAGCAAAATCCTAAAAGTAACAGAATTCGTTACTGTTGGTGAAATTGCTACAATGATGGATGTGCCAATTACAAAAGTAATCGGAACGTGTATGTCATTAGGAATCATGGTTACCATGAACCAACGTTTAGATGCAGAAACACTAACTATTGTTGCTGACGAATTTGGTTACGAAATGCAATTTATCACTACAGACATTGAAGAAAATGCAGTAGTTGTTGAAGATACAGAAGAAGAATTAGAATTCAGAGCGCCAATTGTTACAGTAATGGGTCACGTCGATCACGGTAAAACATCTTTACTAGATTATATTCGTAAAGCAAACGTTATTGCTGGAGAATCGGGAGGAATTACTCAACACATTGGAGCCTACGGAGTTACTTTAGATGGTGGTCAAAAAATCGCTTTCTTAGATACACCAGGTCACGAAGCCTTTACAGCGATGCGTGCTCGTGGAGCTCAAGTTACCGATATTGCTATTATTGTTGTTGCAGCTGATGATGATATCATGCCACAAACAAAAGAAGCGATTTCTCACGCTCAAGCGGCTGGAGTTCCAATGATCTTCGCCATCAATAAAGTGGATAAGCCAAACGCGAATCCAGAAAAAATTAAAGAACAATTAGCAGGTATGAATTTACTTGTAGAAGATTGGGGTGGAAAATACCAATCTCACGATATTTCGGCTAAATTCGGACAAGGAGTTCCTGAATTGTTAGAAAAAGTATTGTTAGAAGCGGAAGTTTTAGAACTAAAAGCTAATCCAAATAAACCAGCTCAAGGAACTGTGGTTGAAGCACAATTAGACAAAGGTCGTGGTTATGTATCTACTATTTTAGTACAAGCCGGAACATTGAAAATTGGTGACTACATGTTGGCTGGAAAAAATCATGGTAAAATTCGTGCCATGTTTGATGAAAGAGGAAACAGTATTAAAGTGGCTGGTCCATCAACACCAGTATCAGTATTAGGTTTAGACGGAGCGCCAACAGCTGGAGATAAATTCAATGTTTACGAAGACGAAAGAGAAGCGAAACAAATTGCAACTAAACGTGCACAATTAGCGCGTGAGCAATCTGTTCGTACACAAAAACATATTACGCTTTCAGAAATTGGTCGTCGTATCGCATTAGGTCAATTTAAAGAATTAAACATTATCCTTAAAGGAGACGTGGATGGTTCTGTTGAAGCTTTATCTGATTCGTTCTCTAAATTATCAACGGAAGAAATTCAAATTAATATCATTCATAAAGGAGTTGGAGCGATTACAGAATCTGACGTGTTATTAGCTTCTGCTTCTGATGCGATTATTATCGGATTTAATGTTCGTCCTGCAGGAAATGCCAAAGCATTAGCAGACAAAGAAGAAATTGATATCCGTAACTATTCAATTATTTACGCGGCTATTGACGATTTAAAAGATGCAATGGAAGGAATGCTTTCTCCAGAATTGAAAGAAGAAATTACAGGTACTGCAGAAATTAGAGAGTTATTCAAAGTTTCTAAAATTGGAACAATTGCTGGATGTATGGTTACTGATGGTAAAATTATCCGTAACAACAGAATTCGTTTAATTAGAGAAGGTGTAGTTATCTTCACTGGTGAATTAGTTGCTTTAAAACGATTCAAAGACGATGTGAAAGAAGTTTCTAAAGGATACGATTGTGGTATGCAGATTAAAGGATACAACGATATCAAAGAATACGATATCATTGAAAGTTTCCACGAAATTGAAATCAAAAAGAAATTGAAATAATATTTTGATATAACTTAAAAATCCCAATGAAAATTGGGATTTTTTTATTTCCAGTTATTGCAATCTTATAATTTTCTACATTTACAGTCTGATCTATATTTTATGTTTTGTCTGGTAACATACTTCTGATTTTAGTTTTTATCTTATCTATTGCATTTTCTATTCTTCTTTTTCTTTTTTAAAGTGTTTTTAAAAGAGATAAAATTATTTTGGAAATTTTAACCATTTTATTTCTTTGTTTCTCCTTTTGTTTTATATTAATGAATATTGAATTTTTTGCGAATTTATTTTTGTGAATAATAAATTAATTGCATCTCCGTTATTCAATAAAAATCCCAATGCATTACGTAAAAATATTCCTACTTGCTATTTTGTTTATTTCTTGTAAAAAAGAAACGCCAAAGTCAGAAATTAAGTCAAAAGATTATACTTCTTATATCAAAGAAGCGAAATCCTATTGCAAGATAAACAACCTCAATCAAGATAAATTTATATTGATTGATTTAGATTTGCATTCGGGTTTGAAACGTTTTTTTGTGTACGATTTAAAAAGTAAAAAAAAGACTAATTCTTATATGGTCAGTCATGGTTGTGGGGATCATATGTGGAGTTGGACCTCAAGCAAAGAAAAAGCACCCATTTCAAATGAACCGGATTCGCATTGTTCGTCTATAGGGAAATATGTAATTGGTTCACGTGGTGTAAGCCAGTGGGGAATCAAAGTCAATTATGTATTAATAGGGAAAGATAAAACAAACTCAAATGCGATAAAGCGGGCAATAGTTTTGCATTCTTGGGAGAAAATTTCTTCGGAAGAAGTGTATCCGAAAGGCACGCCAGAAGGATGGGGGTGTCCTGCTGTTTCTAACGAAAGTCTGAAAGAAATTGACGTGATTTTAAAAGCAAATAAAAAAATGCTTTTGTGGGTAATTAATTAATTACTACATTAAGCGATACGGTTAAAATGTTCCCTGTACCAGAAAAGCGTTGTGCGTAAACTTCAATGTAATCATTTGTTGTAAGCTCAACGATTGTTTCTATTGGTGGCGCTAAAATATCATTAACAGAGTTTGAATTTAAATATACTTTTGATTGGTTAATAACAACTCCATTTTTAGCTATAAAAAATATGTATATCGTACTAGTAGCACTAGCTTGGAATGAAGCAGATCCACTCACTCTAAAAAATCTTTTTTTAGAACCCAAATATTGTAATCTATTATCAGTAGCGCCTCTTGAAAATCGAAATAAGTTGTTAGAAGTTGTTGTTCCAGCTAGCTTAAAACTTGTACCTGTTGGGGTTAAAGTTGTAGTTGCTCCTGATCCAACTGGATAATCAAAATTAATGTCACCTGTTGCAACAGCATCAACTTCTGTTGTTATTCCTGGGCATCTAACACTCCATTTGTTGTTAAAATTATAACCAGAATAAGAACCAACAGTATAAGCGTTTACATATTTTCCAGTTGTTACTGTGCCTGTA
>JAUMDQ010000248.1:0-2149 GCA_032121715.1 Flavobacterium sp. | reverse complement strand
ACCAGCAATAGCAATCGCTTTTGCTTTATGTTTCGTGCCTTTATTTGTAGTTACAATAAAAGAACCATCTTCTAATTTTTCAATGGTTTCTGCCGTTTCAGCCAAAGTAAAACCGGGTTGAAATTGCTTAATTTGTTCCATTAAATTAGTCACTAAATCACCCGCCAATACTTCAGGATAACCTGGAATATCAAAAATTGGTTTTTTAGGATATAATTCTGCTAACTGTCCTCCTGGTTGAGGAAGTGCGTCAATAATATGACATTTTAATTGTAATAAACCTGCTTCGAAAACGGCAAAAAGTCCAGTTGGACCTGCTCCAATTATCAATATATCTGTTTCAATCATTTTTTTTGTTTTTGCCACTAAGGCCCTAAGACACAAAGTTTTTTTAAAATTCTATGTTACAAAGAAATTGATTTGTAACGTATTAAATTATGACATTTATCAGGTTAGAAAATTAACCTACGTTTTCTACAGTTTCAATTTGTGGTACATATTTTTTAATCGTAGTTTCTACACCAGCTTTCATAGTACTGATACTTAAACTACAACTTGTACAAGCCCCTTGCAAACGCACTTTTACGTGCTTTCCATCAAGTACTTCTACTAATTCAATATCGCCACCATCTGAATTTAAAAACGGACGGATTTCGCTTAATGCTTTTTCGATATTTTCGTTTATTTCAATTTCTGTCATTTTTTAGACTTTTAGATTATTAGAATCTTTAGATTTTTGGATTTCTTAAATTAGCCTAAGAAATCCAAAAACTAAAATGTCTATTTTTTTACAGCAGAACATCCTGCCATTGTTGTAATTTTTATAGCTTCGGTAGCTGGTAAAGTTTCATTTCTTCTTACCGTTTCTGCTACTACGCTTCTTGCTAATTCTTCGAAAACAGTTTCTAAAATTGTTCCGGTTTGCATAGCTGCTGGTCTTCCGTAATCTCCTGCTTCTCTGATGCTTTGTACTAAAGGTACTTCGCCTAAAAACGGAACTTCTAAATCTTCTGCTAAATTTTTCGCACCTTCTTTTCCAAAGATATAATATTTATTATCAGGAAGTTCTTCTGGAGTGAAATACGCCATATTTTCAATAATTCCTAAAACTGGAACTTGAATTGAATCTGACATAAACATAGATACTCCTTTTTTCGCATCCGCTAAAGCTACAGCTTGTGGTGTACTTACCACAACAGCCCCAGTAATTGGTAACGATTGCATAATTGATAAGTGAATGTCACCTGTTCCTGGAGGTAAATCGATTAACATGAAATCTAATTCACCCCAATTGGCATCAAAAATCATTTGGTTTAACGCTTTTGAAGCCATTGGTCCACGCCAAATAACGGCTTGGTCAGGTTTTGTGAAAAATCCGATAGATAAAATCTCAACTCCATAACTTTGTACAGGTTGCATTTTCGATTTTCCATCTATTTCTACTGAAATTGGTTTTGCTGATTCTACATCAAACATAATTGGCATTGATGGTCCGTAAATATCGGCATCTAAAATTCCAACTTTGAAACCCATTTTTGATAAAGCGACAGCTAAATTAGCTGTAATGGTAGATTTTCCCACACCACCTTTTCCTGAAGAAACCGCAATAATATTACTAATTCCAGGAATTTGTTTTCCTTTAATAGTATTGGCTTCTTCTTTTGTAGGTGTTTCTACTTTTATATTTACTTTGACTTTCGCCTCCGCATTTATTTTTTCGGCAATTACCTTTTTGATATCGGCTTCTGCACGATTTTTTATATGTAAAGCTGGAGTGGTTAAAACCACATCTACCACAATTTCATCACCAAAAGTTACTACGTTTTGCACCGCACCGCTTTCTACCATATTTTTACCTTCACCCGCAATTGAAATGCTTTCTAATGCGGTAAGAATTTCTTTTCTATCTAATTTCATCTGTATATAAAAACTTAATTTTAAAAAGTTCGATTTAAGACTATGCTTATTTAAACTAATTTTAGATTGCAAAGATAGTAAGAAGTTTAAAAGTTTGTAGTTTATCGATTAAAAAAGTTTTGATGCTTGTATAAGGATTGTTTATTGGCTAAGAAACTAATTTTAATTGGTAATTATTACTAATAAAAAATAATTACTTTTACCTTTATGAATAATTCTTAAATGAAATTAA
>JAUMDQ010000247.1:0-3189 GCA_032121715.1 Flavobacterium sp. | reverse complement strand
CCTAGATAGATTTCTTTATTTGACTAATATAGTCCTAAAGAGATTCTCTGTGCATTTGCAAGACATGCTCCGAAATTTCTAAGTTCAAGTCATGCTCACCGTATTTCTCATTTATTTTAAATTCCACTTTATTCTTTCCAAAAATATATATATCTTTTAAAGTAATTTTTTCTGGTAATTGAGTTATGGAATAATTTGTTGGCAAAACAATTTCAATTTCGTCTGCATCTACAAATCCATATTCAACTTCAAATGAAAACTTTTTATTTCTATATTTAGATGGAATACTTGTAAATCTATTTAACACATTTAATGGAAGTATAATGGAGTTTACACTTTTCTCGTAATAATTTTCCGCTTTAAAATTAAATGTTTCTACAAATGAGAAATGTTCTTTATCGTTATTTAATTTTAGATTTGAAACCTCTAAATTATTCAAATGATCAAAGTGATTTTTATAATAATCTATTTGGTCTTTTATACTTTTAGTTTCTAAATGAGAAACATTTTTGTATTGAATATTTTTTGAAATAATTTCTGCATTTCCTGAAATTGTTCCGTTTTCTAATACTGTAATTTTAGATTTTGTAAATTGTGTATTTGTATCTGTTTTATATTCTGCTGTTTTTACAATTTCTGAACCAGTAGGTTTTATGATTAACGCATTTCTATTTGAAGTAAAATCACTCAAATAAGAAAAAGGGTTGGTTTGACTTGTACATTCTAAAAAGATATAACTCTCCTCATTAGGTACTGATAAAATGGCGTGATTACCTTGCATGGAAATAATTTCTTCATCCAATTTTCTTTTATCACCGCCATAAATAACTGTAAAATACGATTCAATATCATAGGCTTTTAGTAAAGAACGTGTGAAATTACTTAGCGCTTTACAATCGCCATAACCATATTTTTCTACATCAGAAACTTCCATAGGTTTCCAACCACCAACACCAACTTGAACACTTACATATCTGGTATTGTCTTGAACGTATTGGTAAATTTTTTTGATTTTATTCAGTTTAGAGTCATTTATCGAAATAATATTGTCCAATTTCAATTTTGTCTTTTCAGAAATGGTACTGTTATCTTTTATAAAATAATCATAATACATTTTGCCAAATTCGTTCCAAGAGTTCATATTTAATTCATAACCTTCCAAAGAAGCTTTGTTTAAATACATTTTAACCATTGGAAATTCTTTAGAATAATCGGAATTGGTTTCTGGTTTAATTGCCATTATATTTTTTACCGAATACATAGTTTTTGCTGCAGATTCTACTTTTTCTACTTTAAACTCCTCTAATTTTTGAACTTTTACATTAACCGTACATTCTGGATTTTTAATAATTTCTAAAGTAGCATCCAAAACGGTTTCGTTCAAATTTGTAATAGGCGACCAAGCTTTTAAAAATGCTGTGTTTACAGATTCCGTGACACATTCATATTCTAAAATAAACGGATAAGTTGTTGGTGTATAATCTAAATATAATATTCTACTATCAGAAAACAGGGTAGAATCGTCTAACAAACTTCTGTCTTTAAAATCTGTTTTAACAAACTGTTTTGTTTTTCCACCAAATCCATTGTAAATAGTAACATTCAGATTCTTGATTCTATTGGATTTATTATAATTTTCGGATAAATCAATATTATTAAAACCAATTTCATTCAAAACTAAAACAACATATTTATTGGAAATAGTTACTTTGTTATAACTCTTATATTCTACTGTTTGAAAATCGGAAATTTTAATTGTATTGGCGTTTTCTTTTTGCTCAGGAGTAATAACTGGAATTTTTAAATTCTGACTATTGACAAAATTAATTCCAAAAAAAATAATTAAAAAAACGATTCTCATACTATTCTTTGTTTTTACTATCTATAATTATAGTTACTGGTCCGTCGTTGACTAAAGCTACTTTCATATCCGCTCCAAATTGACCTGTTTGAATTTTTTTACCTAATTCAGTTTCCAATTGTTGTACGAATTTCTCATACATGGGAATGGCAATATCAGGTTTTGCAGCCTTGATATAACTTGGTCTGTTTCCTTTTTTGGTTAATGCATGAAGTGTGAATTGACTCACCGCAATAATTTCGCCATTAATATCTTTTACGGAAAGATTCATCACCTCATTTTCATCAGCAAAAATGCGAAGATTCACAATTTTAGAAACCAACCAATTGATGTCTTCTAAATTATCTTCTTCTTCAATTCCTACTAAAACCAATAAACCTTGATGTATTTGTGCAACTATTTTTTGTTCAATTTCAACTGAAGATTCAGAAACACGTTGAATTACTATTCTCATTTTAACTTATCTTTATTTAAAAGCGATGAATGCTGAATTTATTTGCTGCGAAGTATTAAAAATTATGAATCAGCATAAGATATAAAACACTAAAAGTAGTAAATTTCAAACAAAAAGACGAAATACACTATTAATTAATTGTTAAAACTTTAAAGATATTTCTATGTGTGTTTTTAGACGCGATGAATTGTTAATTGTTTTTGACGCGATGATTTTTTTTAGACGCGATAAATCGCGTCTCTATGATTTTCGGGTTTCATCGCTGGCAATTCGGTCTTCGCCATAAATATCATTGCGATAATGTTCTTCGTCCCCTTCTAATATTTTTAAATAACTTTGGTATCTACTCCAAGCAATTTTATCCTCATCAAGAGCTTTTTTTACGGCACAATGCGGTTCTTCTTTATGCAAACAATTATTGAATTTACAACCTCCTTTTAACGCAAAAAACTCAGGAAAATAATCGGAAACTTCTTGTTTTTCCATATCTACCATTCCAAAACCTCTGATTCCAGGTGTGTCAATAATTCGAATATCGTTAGACAAATCAAACATTTCCGCGAAAGTGGTAGTGTGTTGCCCTTGCGAGTGCGTATTTGAAATTTCTTTCGTTTTTAGATTTAAAGTTGGTTCAATAGCGTTCACTAATGTTGATTTCCCCACACCAGAATGTCCGGAAAACATCGAAACTTTTCCTTTCATTAAATCCATTAATACTGTAACACCTTTGTTATCTGTTGCCGAAACTCGTAAACATTTATAACCAATTTGCTCATAAGTATGTTGCAAATACAGTTGTTCGTCTAAAGTAACATCGTCAAAAGTATCAATTTTATTAAAAATCAGAATAGCTTCAATTCCGTATGCTTTTGCG
>JAUMDQ010000246.1:0-4436 GCA_032121715.1 Flavobacterium sp. | reverse complement strand
CTAATTCAGAATTTGGGTATGCACGTTCAACTTTTTATGAGTGGGGTGTAACTTGGAATACTCGTTTAACTAAAAACAGTAACCTTTTGCATTTAAAATATGGAGTAGGATTTATGTATAACAATTTACATGCTACAGAGAATAGAGTTTTCGCAGACATCAATAACCAAACTGTTTTAGTTCCTTTCGGTACCGACTTAAGACCAAACAGAACGTATTTTAAAAACGTATATTTTGTAGTACCAATGCATTTAGAATTTGATTTTTCTAAAACTACAACAGTTGATGACAAAAAAGTTTTCAAATCTCACAAAGGTGCTCGTTTTGGAATTGGAGGATTTGTTGGAGCGAACACCAATTCAAAACAATTTATTGGATACAAACAAGACGGTTATAAAATCAATGAAAAACAAAAAGGAGATTTTAACGTAAACGATTTCACATACGGATTAAGTACGTATATCGGATACAAACAAACTTCAATATATTTAAAATACGATCTAAATCCAGTTTTTGAAAACAACGCAGTAGATCAAAACAACATTTCATTAGGTATCCGTTTTGATTGGAATTAAAAATTAGAATTACATTTTTTGAGTTATATTACCATACTTTTTCTAAAACCTACAAGACAATTTTCTTGTAGGTTTTTTGTTTTTCTGAACTCGTTTCAGAATCTCTAAAAAAATATTGTATTTTTACAAGCTAAAACCCAATTTCAAAATTGATATCTAAAGAAACCATAGAAAAAGTATTTGACCAAGCTCGTGTAGAGGAAGTCATTGGCGATTTCGTACAACTCAAACGTTCCGGAAGTAACATGAAAGGACTTTCGCCGTTTGTGAACGAAAAATCGCCTTCGTTTATGGTTTCGCCAGTGAAACAAATTTGGAAAGATTTTAGTTCTGGAAAAGGAGGAAACTCTGTGACTTTCTTAATGGAACACGAACATTTTACGTATCCAGAAGCCATTAAATATTTGGCTAACAAATACGGAATTGAAGTCGAAGAAACTATCGTTACCAACGAAGATATTGAACAAGCCAACGAAAAAGAAAGTATGTATTTGGTTTCGGAATTTGCCCGAGATTATTTTCATAAAACTATGCTGAATACGGATGAAGGTCAAGCGATTGGTTTATCGTATTTTAAAGAACGTGGTTTTTCTAAAGATACAATTGAAAAATTCCAATTAGGATATTCACCAGATTCTTGGGATGCCTTTACCAAAGAAGCACTCGGAAAAGCCTACAAATTAGAATACTTAGAAAAAACAGGTTTAACCATCTTAAAACAAGAAGACGGAAAAACATTTGACAGATTCAAAGGTCGTGTCATGTTTCCTATTCAAAGTATGAGCGGTAGAGTTTTAGGTTTTGGTGGAAGAATTTTAACCAACGATAAAAAAGCAGCCAAATATTTAAATTCGCCAGAAAGCGAAATCTATCATAAAAGTAAAGTTTTATACGGAATTTTTCAAGCGAAACAAGCCATCGCCAAACTTGACAATTGTTATTTGGTGGAAGGCTATACGGATGTGATTCAGTTCAATCAAAGTGGTATTGAAAACGTGGTGGCTTCTTCTGGAACGGCTTTAACACCAGACCAAATCAGATTAGTAAACCGATTAACGAATAACATTACCGTTCTTTTTGATGGTGATGCAGCGGGTTTAAGAGCTTCAATTCGTGGTATCGATTTAATTCTGGAAGCGGGAATGAACGTAAAAGTTTGTAGTTTTCCAGATGGAGAAGATCCAGATAGTTTCGCGAAAAACAATTCGTATGATGTTTTAAAACAATATTTAGACGAAAATTCAAAAGATTTTATTCAGTTTAAAGCGGATTTATTAGTTAAAGAAGCCAACAACGATCCGATAAAAAAAGCCGAATTAATTAGAGATATGGTCAACAGTATTTCTAAAATTTCGGATTTCATAAAACGTGAAATTTACATTAAAGAATGTTCTCGTATCATGGATATTACGGAAGAAGTAATTCGTAATACATTAGCACAAATAGAGAAAAAAGACGTTTCTGACGCGAATAAAAAATTCACGGAAGAAAAAAAGGCATTTGAAGTTCATAAAAATAACGAGAATTTGCAACCTGCAAAAATTGATATTTTATACGAATTAGAACAAAAAATTATTGAGATTTTATTAGTCAACGGTTCGGAAACGGAAGATTTTACTGAGACTTTTCTAGCAGAAGATGAAACAGGAAATTTAGTAGATGTTAAAGAAACTAATGCTTATAAAGTTTACGAAAAAATATATTTAGCACTTCAAGAAGATGAGATTGAATTGTCAAATCCGATTTTCAAAACGATTTATACAGATATCATAAACTATTACAATCAGAATATTGAATTTGAAATTGACAAATATATTTCACAAACTTCTCCTGAAATCGCCAACAAAATCACTTCTATTTTAATGTTAGAAGAACGTGATATTTTACACAAATGGGAAAGTAGAAAAATTGTAGTAGAGAAAAAAAATGTCAATTTAGCACAAAGCGTAACGGAAACTATTTTGTCTTATCGATGGTATTTATTAAATAAGGTAATTGAAGAAAATAAAAACAATATTACTGCCGACGTAACTGCTGACAATACAGAAATCCTAACAACCATTAAAGACTATTTATCTTTAACAACAGTTATTGCTAAAAACTTAGGAAGAGTGATGGCACGTTTTTAAAAAGATAAGCCACGAATTACACAAAATATTTTTTAAAAAAAAAATTGTGTAATTCGTGGCTAAAAAATAATTCTCTAGATAATCTCCAATTGTTTCGCCTTGTTGATTAAATCCAACAAGTTTGTAACGCTCAATTTTTGAAGCAAACGCAATTTATACGTACTAATGGTTTTTTCGTCTAAGCCTAAAATTTTAGCAACTTCTTTGTTTTTTCTTCCTTCACTAAAATAGCGCAAAACTTCAATTTCTCTTGTAGATAATTTTTTAAATAAGCGTTCTGATTTTTTCGTTTTATTTAAAATTTCAATAGCTTTTCTAACTTCAGAACTGAAAACAAGTTCGCCATTATTTACTCTAATAATAGCATTCTCTAATTCACTTAATTCAACGTTTTTAGAGACATAACCTTTTACACCAGACTTTATAGCTGGTGGCGCATACAAAGTATCCGAAACATTAGTAAAAAAAATTACATTTAATTTTGGGTTTTCTTGTAATAATTTCTTTATTTTCAAAATACTATTTAAACCATTTAACTCTGCATCTAAAACAACACAATCTATTGAAGAAGAAGAAATTTTTGATTGTAAATCATCAAAATTCGAAACCACTTCTGCAATTTTTATCGTAGTACTATTCTTAAAATACGTTTGAATTCCCAAGTGAACCACCGGAGAATTATCTGCTAAACAAAGTGCAATCATACCAATCTGTTTTAAAATGTTAGCAATAATTTTATTACACAAAATTAGCAAAAATAATTCTAAAAAACCCGTATTTAGCTGATTTTTAATCTGTAGGGGATTTCGCACACCGGAATTGGTTGCATTTTATGCTGATTGATTCTGTTTAAACGCTCATAAATCTTAAAAACTTCCAATTTTCTACCTTCAAAATTATCTGCTTTTTTTCCTTTTTCCATTTCTAACATCGCCCATTCTAACTCATCGTAACTCGCACCTAATTGGTCTTCATCACTTCTATCGCCACCTAATTCAGCATCAGTAAATAAGCCATCAGTTGGCTTAGCAACTAAAATACTTTCAGGAACATCAACAAACTTGGCCAGTTGTCGAACTTCACTTTTCATTAAATCGGCTATCGGACTTATATCTACTCCACCATCACCATACTTGGTATAAAATCCAACACCAAAATCTTCCACTTTATTACCTGTTCCTGCAACCAAAAAACCGTGAATTCCAGCCAAATAATACAAAGTAGTCATTCGTAAACGCGCTCTTGTGTTTGCCAAAGCCAAATTCAATGTTTCTTCTTTATCACAAGTTGGCACACTCTTTTTGAATATTTCAAAACTTGGCGTTAAATCTACTCTATCATTAAAAACATTTGGAAAACGTTTTTTTAATTGATTAATATGTTCGTTGGCTCTATTAACATGACTTTCCGCTTGATGAATTGGCATTTCGACACATAAAACAGGAAAACCTGTTTGCGCACACAATGTTGAAGTTAATGCGCTGTCAATTCCTCCAGAAATTCCAATTACAAAACCTTTTACGCCAGAATTTTCTGCATACGTTTTCAACCAATTTACAATATGAGCGTGAATTCCTTCTAAATTTAACGTTGTTTTATTTGACATAATTTTAATAAATAATTTAGCTATATAATTATATATTTGCAGTTCAATAATTTTTGATAAAAATAGTAAATTTCATACGATGAAAAAATTAATCTTTTTACTAATTTCAGGATGCTTCTTCCTTCA
>JAUMDQ010000245.1:0-2603 GCA_032121715.1 Flavobacterium sp. | reverse complement strand
AAAAAAGATTTCTCTTCATTAGTCACTCCTTCTCCCGAAGTTACAGAGTCATTTTGCCGAGTTCCTTTACCATAATTCTTTCAAGCGCCTTAGTATACTCTACTCGTCCACCTGTGTCGGTTTACAGTACGGTTTTAATTGAAAGAGCTATTTCCTGGAAAAAATTATTGACAAGAAAATAATCAATTTTTTCTTATCAACTTCTTTTTTCGTCACTTTTTCTAGAATCTTAGTCAATACCCATTAGATTAGGCTTTCGCCCTCTCCTTAGGGACCGTCTTTTCTCGACGAAGTTTAACTTCACGTCGGAAACCTTGGACTTACGGCGACAATGTTTTTAACATTGTTTATCGCTACTCATGTCAGTATTCTCACTCTTGGTTTCTCCAGCAATTTTAACAAATTGCCTTCATCAAATTCCAAGACGTTCCGCTACCACTTTTTTTTAAGTCTGTCGATTCGGTTAAAATTTTGAATCCCTTACATTTTAAGCGCATGAAGATTAAGCCCATAAGCTGTTACGCTTTTTTTACTAGCTGGCTGCTTCCAAGCCTACTATGGGAATGTTTAAACCTTCACACTTCTTCTCAACTAAAATTTTATTAAGGACCTTATCGAACAATCTGGGCTGTTTCCCTCTCGACTATGAACCTTAGCGCCCATAGTCCGTTTGCTCAAAAAAATAAAAAATGTATTCGGAGTTTCCTTAAGTTCAGTAAGATTCGAAAACCCCCCTAGCTTATGGAGTGCTCTACCCCAATTTTTCTTTTATGAACACTCTACTTAAATAGATTTCGCGGAAAACCAGCTATATCTAAGTTTGATTAGCCTTTCACCCCTAACCACAAATCATCCCAGTATTCTTCAACATACACGAGTTCGGTCCTCCAGTCGATGTTTCCATCAATCTTTCAACCTGTTCATGGTTAGATCACTTAGTTTCGGGTTTTTTCTTATAAACTTATAAAATCTTTCTTTTCGCCTACATTTCACAATTTAAGCTTGCTTATAAAAAAAACTCACTGACCCATTATGCAAAAGGTATGCCGTCGCTAAAAAAGCTCCGACTGATATTAAACATTGAATTTTAAACTTTTCACTCTCGAAAGTTCTTTTTCACCTTTCCCTCACGGTACTAGTTCGCTATCGATTTTCAAGACATACTTTAGATTTTGAGGGTGGGACCCCAATCTTCAAACAAAATAAGCTTGTTTTGTTTTACTTAGCCAAAAATAAAGAAACTTATTTACAGGATTTTTACCTTCTATGAAATTTCAATGTTTCAATATTTTTAGACAAATCTAAATTGCGTTCACTCGCCATTACTAACAATATCTCGGTTGATTTCTCCAAAAGACTACTTAGATGTTTCAGTTCATCTTTTTTTATTCTTAATTTAAAAATCAAGAACAGCTCCTACGAGCTAGTTTTCTTTCTGGATTGAAAAAAATCAAAAAGAATTTCTTTTTTTCATTTCGTGATACTACACGTCCACACGATATCTTGAAATCAAGGTAGCCCTTCAATGCTTTACACTTTTTAATAAAAAATAGCTAATAAATTTACATTCTACAGGAATCGAACCTGTCACCATTAGCTTAGAAGGCTACTGCTCTATCCAACTGAGCTAAGAATGCATAAATTTTTTTAAAAATTATATCTCTATCATTAGCCTGCCAGTGCAAATTCAAAGAATAAACATATGCGGGTAATGAGAATCGAACTCATATCTTCTGCTTGGAAGGCAGATAATTTACCACTAATATATACCCGCGTAGGAACTAAAATAATAAAGGATCGAGAAAGACGGGAGTCGAACCCGCGACTTTTGGCGTGACAGGCCAACACTCTAACCACTGAGTTACTTTCCCTTTGAATTTGTATAAATTATAAGTTAAAAAATAAACTAGAACTATAATTACAGCTTTTTTGCTAACCAAACTTTTATTCCGAAAGCACCGTAAAGTGTAATTGCCTGAGTTTGATAATAATCGATCGGAGTTTTAATAGTTTGAAGTGAAATTTGACCTTCTTGAATGACAATTGTCTTAGTTCTTCTTCGTTTATTAAAACGTCCTTTAATTAAAATTTTAATACCTTCTATAGCAAAGAAACTTGTAGGGAGATTTTGGAAAAAAGTTTGCAAGCTTTTTTTTATAAATCTCACACTACTTGTGTGTTTCCGGTTGTTTTCTATCATGTAAGAAATTAGTTTTCCCAACAAAGCAGCATTACCATAACTAAAAGTACCTAAAACAAAGTAAAGGGTTTCAAGAGTTTCAGAAAAATAATTCTTTAGATCTTTACTTCTTTGTAAAAAAATTAATTGACTACTATAAATTCTTAAATGAATATCTTCAAACCCTGTAAAGTGGTGCAAAGATTTACACAAAGCCTTATTTAATTCTAGAAGATTTTTTTTATCGTGTTTAGCAAGATAAACTGCATCCTTTAAATGGAAATTTTGAAAATTATACTTAAATTTTTTTAATGCAAATAATTTTTTCAGCTTTCCAAACTTTAACCTTAAAAGAGTTGATTGAGAAGAATTTTTCATGCTTCCTAGAATAGAAAAATTATCCTTTTTTATAAAATTTTCTTCC
>JAUMDQ010000244.1:0-4757 GCA_032121715.1 Flavobacterium sp. | reverse complement strand
CTGGAATTGTTTCCGATTTGACTGCGATTCAATTCAAGATGTTGAACCTTTCAAAAGGCCCTGCGATGTGGTCGCCAAGATGTCAATCAGACAGAATGCGTTTCGCTGAAGAATGGCGAATGATGTTAGAAGGAACTCCGAATTTAGATTTTTACCAAGAAATGGTTTCTGGAATTTTATCAGAAGGAAACCAAATCATCGGAATCAAAACTTCACTTGGTTTGGAGATTAAAGCGAAAACAGTTGTGCTAACGAATGGAACTTTCTTGAATGGATTAATTCATATTGGAGACAAGCAATTTGGTGGTGGTCGTGCTGGTGAAAGTGCTTCTTTCGGAATTACAGAAGATTTATTAAAAATGGGTTTCGAGTCAGGAAGAATGAAAACTGGAACACCGCCTCGTGTAGATGGTCGTTCTTTGGATTATTCTAAAATGATTGAACAACCTGGAGATGTCAATCCTTCAAAATTTTCGTATTCAGATATCACAAAACCATTAACTGAACAACGTTCGTGTCACATGACGTATACTTCTGAAAAGGTTCACGATTTATTACGTGAAGGTTTCGATAGAAGTCCAATGTTCAACGGTAGAATTAAATCAATCGGACCAAGATATTGTCCGTCTATTGAAGATAAAATTAATCGTTTTGCAGATAAAGATCGTCATCAACTTTTTGTAGAGCCTGAAGGTTGGAAAACGTGTGAGGTTTATGTAAACGGATTTTCAACATCGCTTCCAGAAGAAGTTCAGTTTAATGCTTTACGTTCTGTAGAAGGTTTTGAAAAAGTAAAATTCTTCCGTCCTGGATATGCGATTGAGTACGATTACTTCCCTCCTACACAATTGAAGCATACTTTGGAAACAAAATTAATTAACGGCTTATATTTTGCCGGACAAATTAATGGAACTACAGGTTATGAAGAAGCGGCTTCTCAAGGTTTAATGGCAGGAATAAATGCTGCATTAAAAGTACAAGAAAAAGAACCTTTAATTTTAAAACGTGACGAAGCTTATATTGGAGTTTTAATTGACGATTTAATTACGAAAGGAACAGAAGAACCATATCGTATGTTTACCTCTCGTGCAGAGTACAGAACGTTATTACGTCAAGATAATGCCGATTTACGTTTAACACCGAAAGGTTTTGCTATAGGTTTAGCTAAACCAGAACGTTTGAAAAGAATGGAATATAAATTAGACGCTTCAGATAAGTTTGTCACTTTCTTTAAAGAAACAAGTGTGAAAGCTGCTGTAGCCAATCCGATTTTAGAAGCGAAAGGATCTAGCCCGATGACGCAAGGTGATAAAATGTTTAAAGTGTTTTCTCGTCCGCAAATCGATTTAGAAGATATTTTAAAATTTGAAGCTGTTACAGATTATATTGCGGAACATGATTTAGATCAAGAAGTCATTGAGCAAGCAGAAATACAAGTGAAATATTCTGGCTATATCGAAAAAGAAAAAGTACACGCTGATAAAGTAAATCGTTTAGAAGATGTTCGTATTCCAGATAATTACGATTTCGATAAAATTAAAGCGCTTTCTATCGAAGCACGTCAGAAACTTACAAAAATACGACCAACAACAATCGCACAAGCATCAAGAATTAGCGGAGTATCGCCAAGTGATATATCTGTGTTGTTAATTCATATGGGAAGATAAACATATTTATGATTTTAGATTTTGGATTTACGATTTATACGTAACGTAAATCCAAAATCTAAAATCGTAAATCTTACGTTCCACGTGAAACAACTTTGTCAAAGCCTATAAATAAAGACCAAAATAGAAAATGAATTTTTTAGAAGAAAACCAGTTTATTATAGTTAAAGATCATTCGGTTTCAAAAGAAACCTTTTCTTTGTTACATAACAAGGAATATGATTTATTAAAAACTACGCCTACTCCATCGTTAGATGTTTTACCAAAATATTACGAAAGCGAAGATTATATTTCTCACACGGATGGAAAGCGTACGTTGTTTGAAAAAATTTATCATCTTGTCAAACGAAATGCAATTAAAGGAAAAGTGTCTTTAATTACATCAGAACAAAATCAAAAAGGAAAATTATTAGATATTGGCTCTGGAACGGGAGATTTTTTAGTAGAAGCCAAAAATCAAGGTTGGGATATTTTAGGATATGAACCGAATGCTGATGCGAAAAATTTAGCAGTTAACAAAGGTGTTACTTTCACAGAAGATATTTTTGCGTTACCAGAAAATTCATTTGATGTAGTTACGATGTGGCACGTTTTAGAACACGTTCCGAATTTACAAGAATACATCACCAATTTAAAACGAATTGTAAAACCAACTGGAACGATAATTATTGCCGTGCCTAATTACAAATCGTACGATGCCAATTATTACAAACAGTTTTGGGCGGCATATGATGTGCCTCGTCATTTATGGCATTTTTCAAAAACAAGTATCAAAAGATTATTTTCAGATGTAGACATGGAATTGAAAAAAGTTAAACCGATGTGGTTTGATAGTTTTTATGTCTCGCTTTTATCTGAAAAATATAAAAACGGAAAAATGAGTTTTGTAAAAGGATTTTATATCGGATTTATTTCAAATGTGTCAGGATGGTTCAAAAAAGAGTTTTCTTCACACATTTACATCATAAGAAATAAGTAAAACGTAAAATAAAGCGATTTTAAAGCTGATTTATCTTAAAAACATCGAAATATATTACCAAAAAAAGATGTTTTATGAATGCGTGGTTTAAATAAACGACTTTTAATAGTAATTATTTATCATTATTTTAAAAAGATATAAGGTTTTGTTATAGTTTGTCTTTTGGAGAATTTCAACATTTTTTAAACTCATAGACATTAAGAAAATTTATGAAAGTAGAAAGACGTTTCGCTTTAAATAGAAAAATAATCTAGCTATGTAAATATTATTTTTTCTAAATCTACCTTTCTAAATTATTTAAAAACTATATACTTGTGTGTTTTAGATTTTACATAAATTTTTTTCGAAAAAGAATTAAAATTAAAAAGAAACCTATTATTTTTACCAAAATTAAAAAAAACCGATTTCCTTAACGGATTTCATTATATTAAAAATTAATAAAAGAAAAATGAAAAAATTATTAGTACTAGCTGCTTTAGGTGTAGCTATGATTTCTTGCCAAGAAACGGCAACTGTAAAAAAAGCCGATTTTAAAACAGGTTATATTGACACTTCTGTTTTGTTAGAAAAATATGAAAAATTCAAAGATGAAAACGAAAAATTTAAAGTTAAAACAGAAGAATTAGGTCGTCCATTAGAAGCTAAAGGAAAGCAATTACAAGCTGAAATGACAAGTTTTCAAAAAGCAGCACAAGCTAATGGTCAAGCTTGGGCACAACAAAAAGCCGGTGAATTGCAACAAAGAGAACAAGCTTTAATGCAAGAAAGAAATCAAATTATGGCTCAAGTTGAAACTGAAGGTGGGGCTTTAAAGGATTCATTAGTTGGTGATGTTAAAAAATATATTCAAGATTACGCTAAAAAAGAAGGTTTCGATTACATTTTTACAACTTCAGATGCTGCTCCAAATGTAATTTATGCTAAAGATTCTTATAATTTAACTGACAAGTTACTGAAACAATTAAACGACGAATACAAAGCAACAAAAGAAAAAAAATAATACTAAGAAAGCCTTGAGAAATCAAGGCTTTTTTTATATTTGTCTTTTAAACTAAACGCCACGTGGAACATTTATCAAAAGCCGCCCAATACACACTTCAATTTATCAACCAGACCAATAAATCTGTTTTCTTAACAGGTAAAGCAGGAACTGGAAAAACCACACTCCTTAAAGAAATCATTGCGACATCGCACAAAAATACAGTCGTAGTTGCTCCTACTGGAATTGCTGCACTAAATGCTGGTGGTGTAACGATTCATTCGATGTTTCAATTGCCTTTTTCGGCATTCATTCCGGATTATAAAGTCGTAGATTCCAATTCTCATCAACATAAATTCGAAACAAAAAGTACTATTTCTAAACATTTTCGAATGAACGGTACTAAAAAACAAGTGCTTTTAAATTTAGAATTGTTAATTATCGATGAAGTTTCTATGCTCCGCCCCGATGTTTTGGATGCAATCGATTTTATGCTTCAAAAAGTTCGTAGAGTGGATGCCCCTTTTGGTGGTGTACAAGTTTTGTTTATAGGAGATTTATTACAATTACCACCTGTCATCAAACAAGAAGATTGGTATGAATTGAAGAAATATTACCAAGGTATGTTCTTTTTTCATTCGCAAGTGATTCAACAGAATCCACCTTTATACATTGAATTAGATAAAATTTATCGTCAAGATGATGAAACGTTTATTTCAATTTTAAACAATCTACGAAATAATAGAATTACGACAGAAAATATCGCGGTTCTTAATCAATATGTACAATCCGATTTCAATATAAAAAATCATAACGGTTGTATTATCGTAACCACACACAATGCCAAAGCCGATGAAATCAACAAAGAAGCTTTAGCCGAATTAAAATCTAAAACATTCTCTTATTTCCCAGAATTAGTTGAAGATTTCCCAGAAAAAATTTACCCAATTGAGCCTAAAATGGATTTGAAAATTGGATCTCAAGTGATGTTTATTAAAAACGACACCTCTTTTGAGAAAAATTATTTCAATGGAAAAATTGGAACGATTACTTCTTTGGCCGAAAAAGAAATTTTAGTCCATTTTCCAGAAGAAAATAAAACGGTGGAAGTCGATTTATACACTTGGGAAAA
>JAUMDQ010000243.1:0-6569 GCA_032121715.1 Flavobacterium sp. | reverse complement strand
CTTAATGGTGCCGTTGATGTTAGTTTCTTCTATTAGTTTTGCGATATCAAAACACTTTGAACCGTATTCATTTGACATTAAAAATTTAGCAGACAAAGGAGAAGTTTTCACAGATGATAAAGATAAAAACATATTACAATCAATAGATGTTAAAAAATTGATTAATAACAACTTCAATCCCGTTACTGAATCTAAAACTTTAGAAGCATTAATTGAAAAAATTGCGGCTTCAGATGATGTCATTTTCCCTGTTTTAAACGATGATAAAAAACTAATTGGTTTAATTTATTTGGATGATATTCGTCCGATTATATTTTCTGCATTTAAAGTAAAATATACTTCTATAACCGAAGTTTTACAACCTGTTAAAGATAAAGATATTGTAGATTTTGAAGATTCCATCGAAACCATTATGAATAAGTTTGAAACCGCTCAACAAATTATTTTACCTGTTGTACAAGACAAAATTTTCATTGGTTTTATCTCTAAATCAGATATTTTAGAAAAATACCGCGAACAATTAAAAGAATTAGTAATTGAGTAAGATTAATTTTATAAAAAATATATTCAATAAAAAATCCCGCTATTAACGGGATTTTCATTTATGCTTCTCTTCTAATAATATAAGTATAAAACCATGTGATTGTAAAAGTTGGAATCACGTCTGTAAACGGAATTAACTCTTCAATTGTTCCAAACAAACCTGCAATTTTACCAACCGTTCCTTTATACATAAGGACTAAAAGTAAACCAGAAATTGGCGCCCAAAACGTATCTGTAAATTCTCCAAAAATTGGAGCAACATAAGACAACATTCCAATACCATCAAATATAAGGCTCAATAAAAGTTTTGTCTTTTTATCACTTTTCTTTACAACAACTGGTTGTGGTTCTTGATTCATTTAATTGTAATTTATAATTATTTGAAATACTAATATACAAATTAAATGCCAAGTTTCTATTTTAAAGATTTTTCAAATTAATCAAATTTCTCAAATCTGTGTCGATAAAATCTATTTCAACTTACTCTTATAATACTTTCTCAATTTATCCAATTTAGGAGCAATCACATATTCGCAATAGCCTTGTTCTTTGTTCTGATTGTAATAATTTTGATGATAGTCTTCCGCTAAATAAAAAACACTAGCTTCTTCAATTTGTGTTACAACTGGTTTAGTATATAACTTTTCTTTCTCTATCAATTGAATATATTTCTCCGCTTTTTCTTTTTGTTCTAACGAATGATAAAAAATCGCACTTCTGTATTGTGTTCCTACATCAGCGCCTTGTTTGTTCAACGTGGTTGGATCGTGTGTAGCAAAAAATATTTCTAATAAATCTTCATAAGCCACTTCTTTCGGGTTAAAAGTAATTTGAATTCCTTCAGCATGACCAGTTGTTCCGTTACAAACTTCGCGATAAGCTGGATTTTTAATAAATCCGCCTGTGAAACCAGAAACAACTTTTTCTACACCTTTTACTTCTAAAAAAATCGCTTCCGTACACCAAAAACAACCTCCGGCAAACGTTGCCACTTGTACACTATCATTCATAATTACTTTTTTATTTTCTAATTTTTTATCTACAGTTTGCGCTTTGTTTCCACATGAAAACAAGCATAAAAACGAGCTTAATACAACAATATAGTTCATCTTTTTTTATCAAATTTAGTTAATATTCTTTCAATCATATACGTTTTAACTTTACTTTTAGATTTGTGTATCAAACATTTTAATATTCACTATTTCTTTGTTTCTTTGTACAAATTGATGTTATGATTCGAGCAACCAATATAAATAAACATTATGGTGATTTACAAGTTTTAAAAAATGTAAGTCTACAAATTAATAAAGGCGAAATTGTTTCCATTGTTGGTGCTTCTGGCGCTGGAAAAACTACGTTGTTACAGATTTTAGGAACCTTAGATTTATTAGATAAAAAAGATAATGTTTCGAGTTCATTAACCATCAATGATACTTCTATAATTGATTTAAAAGATAAAGAATTATCGAAATTTAGAAATTTAAATTTAGGTTTCATCTTTCAGTTTCATCAATTATTACCTGAATTTACGGCTTTAGAAAATGTTTGTATTCCTGCATTTATTGCGAACAAACCTAAGAAAGAAGTCGAAATTGAGGCTAAAAAATTATTAGATTATTTAGGATTATCTCACCGAATCAATCACAAACCAAGTGAACTTTCTGGTGGTGAACAACAACGTGTTGCTGTGGCAAGAGCTCTAATTAATAAGCCTGCCGTAATTTTTGCTGATGAACCTTCTGGGAATTTAGACCACACAACTGCCGAAAACTTACACCAACTGTTTTTTAAATTGCGTGACGAATTTGGACAAACTTTTGTAATTGTCACACACAATGAAGAATTAGCCAATATGGCCGACAGAAAATTAGTAATGATTGATGGCGTTTTACAAAGTTAGAAGCAGATAAATCGTTTTCCTATTCACTATTTATCCCGCTTTCCGTTATATTCCCGAAAAAAAATCGGGAGATGTCACTGCAATCGGGGCTAAAATTCACCAACTTATTTTCAGATGAACTTTACAGAATTAAAAGAATTTTTAGACGAAAAAGTCGTTTTATACAACAATAAAAATTTTATTGATTCAGATCCTGTTCAAATTCCGCATTTGTATTCCCAAAAAGAAGATGTTGAAATTGCTGGGTTTTTAGCCGCAACAATTGCTTGGGGAAATAGAAAAATGATTATCAATAATTCGCATAAACTAATGCAAATTATGGGAAATTCACCTTATGATTTCGTTTTGAATCATAAAGAAATCCATTTAGAAAAACTATCCAATTTCGTACACCGAACTTTTAATGCAACGGATGCCGTTACATTTATAAAGGCTTTACAACATATTTATAAAACCAATCCCGATTTAGAAAGTGTCTTTTCAAAACATATTGAAAATAATTCTACTCAAAAAAGTATTTCAGAATTTAAGAAAACCTTTTTTGAAATCCCACATTTACAAAGAACTCAAAAACACATTTCCGATCCTTTAAATGGTTCAGCAGCCAAAAGAATCAACATGTTTTTACGTTGGATGGTTCGAAATGATAACAATGGTGTCGATTTAGGAATTTGGAAATCTATCCCTACTTCCGCTCTATCTTGTCCGTTAGATGTACATTCTGGAAATGTAGCTCGTAAATTATTGTTACTAACTAGAAAACAAAATGACGCCAAAGCATTATTTGAACTAGATTCTAACTTACGCCTTTTAGACGCTAATGATCCAGTAAAATATGATTTTGCACTGTTTGGATTAGGTGTTTTTGAAGGGTTTTAAAATAAAAAAAGAGCCCGACTAGAGCTCTTTCCTATATTATAATAGAATCTTGTTAGTAGCTTTTTGTAAAATTTATTTTGATGGAATAATTTTTACCAACGTATAAATTTGCATCTTCAATTTTTAAGGAGTTTAATGTCGATTTTATATATTCTTTAATTTCAGAATCATTCGTTTTTACATTTAATATTACCAATTCATTATCTGAATTTACAGTAAAGACAACATCAACCAAAGCTTCATTTTCAAATTCAAAATCTTCTAAATTCTTTTTTATCATTTCTGACATAGCCTTCACTGCTTTTGGTAAATCTTCTTCAAAAGAAGTTACATTATTTGCAGACACATTGAAAGTTGTTAATACTAAAACAACTAATACTAAATTGATGATTTTTTTCATTTTTTGATTTTTTAAATTTTACATGACAAATCTATGTCGGAATAGATTTAAAATAAAGTAAATAAACAACCTTAACCATCATTTAAAATTGGTGATTGATTGAATTATTGAATTTCAATTAAATGATATAGAAAATTACATTTAATTAAAATTTTAAAAGAAAATAATATCAAATTCGAAAATAGCATTTCATAGTAAATTTACATTGGTAAGATAAAAAGTCTTCAATTAACATTTTATCAATCAGTATGATATAAATTAATTGGAATAAAAGCTATCTTTTTTAAATTAGGAATCAGAAAAAACTTAAACTTTTAATTTTCGTCGTTTTAAAAGCTCTAAAATTATTTCAATAAGAAAGAAAAATCCACAAGCTGATAGCCAAAATATACTAAAAAAATAGAAACCCATATACCCCATAACATGTCTGTGCTCATTTCCAACACAATGTTTATGTTCATCAAAAGTTAAAAATGTTAGTATAAATACTAATATAATTGGAACTACTATAATCAAAACTCTTTTAAGAATATATTTTATCATACTTTGTTATAAAAAAAAATCCCGACCAAAGCCGGGATTCAAATATATAAATATTTTATTTCTTATTAAGATAATGCAGCTTTAACTTGGTCAGCAGCTTCTTGAAACTGAACCGCTGATAAAATTGGCATTCCAGAATTGTCAATTAATTCTTTAGCAATTTCTGCATTTGTACCTTGTAAACGAACGATGATTGGCACTTTAATTGCATCACCCATATTTTTATAAGCATCTACAACTCCTTGTGCTACTCTATCGCAACGTACAATTCCACCAAAAATGTTAATTAAAATTGCTTTAACGTTTGGATCTTTTAAGATAATACGAAAAGCTGTTTCAACACGTTTAGCATCTGCAGTTCCACCAACATCTAAGAAGTTTGCAGGTTCAAAACCAGCATATTTAATTAAATCCATAGTAGCCATTGCTAAACCAGCACCGTTTACCATACATCCAACAGTTCCATCTAAATCAACATAATTTAAACCAACTTCTTTTGCTTCAACTTCAATAGGATTTTCTTCACGAACATCACGCATTTCAGCTAATTCTTTGTGACGGAATAAAGCATTATCATCTAAATCAACTTTAGCATCAACTGCAATAATTTTGTTATCTGAAGTTTTTAATACTGGATTAATTTCAAACATTGTAGCATCTGAACCAATATAAGCTTTATATAAAGAATCGATAAATTTCACCATTTCTTTAAATGCTTCACCTGATAAACCTAAATTAAAAGCAATTTGTCTTGCTTGAAATCCTTGTAAACCAACAGAAGGATCAATTTCTTCTGTAAAAATTAAATGTGGAGTGTGTTCCGCAACTTCTTCAATATCCATTCCACCTTCAGTAGAATACATAATCATATTACGACCTTTACCTCTGTTTAATAAAACAGATACATAAAATTCTTTAGTTTCTGATTCACCTGGATAATATACATCTTCAGCGATTAAAACTTTATGAACTCTTTTTCCTGTTGGAGGAGTTTGAGGCGTAATTAAATCCATACCAATAATTTGACCAGCAATTTCTTTAACTTGATCTAAATTTTTAGCTAATTTAACTCCACCACCTTTACCACGACCACCTGCGTGAATTTGAGCTTTAATAACATGCCAACCTGTACCAGTTTCAGCAGTTAATTGTTTTGCTTTTTCAACAGCTTCATCAGCATTGTTTGCAACATGACCACGTTGAATGCGCACGCCATAGCTTGCTAATATTTCTTTACCTTGATATTCGTGTACGTTCATAATTAAGTATGAGTTAATCTTGTTTAAAAGTGGGACAAAAATAATAAAGTAATTCTTAAATGACTAATTTTTACGCTTCTTTTTAATTTTAAAGTTGACAAATTAGTATAGCTATTGTTACAAATAAAACAAATTGTTGTTTTTATATTTTATTTGTGTTATTATTTCATTTCGAAAGATTTGCAAAATACATTTGTATAAAAATAATAACATGCAAAATTCAGATTTATTACAAGTAGCACAAAATTATGGTTGTCCGTTATATGTTTATGACGCAGACAAAATTGTATCACAATACAACCGATTAGTAAAAGCATTTAACAAAATTGAAAGTTTCAAAATTCATTATGCCGTTAAAGCGCTTTCTAATATCAACATTTTGAAGCTATTAAAAAATGAAGGTTGTGGTTTAGATACCGTTTCAATTGAAGAAGTTTTACTAGGGTTACATGCTGGGTTTGCTCCTTCAGAAATTATGTATACACCAAACGGAGTTTCTTTTGAAGAAATTGAAAAAGTAGCTCAAATGGGGGTTCAAATTAATATTGATAACCTTTCCATTTTGGAACATTTTGGTACGAAATATCCAACTATTCCAGTTTGTATTAGAGTCAATCCACACGTTATGGCTGGTGGAAATGCTAATATTTCGGTTGGACATATTGATAGTAAATTCGGAATTTCGATTCATCAATTACCACATATTTTGAGAATTGTTGAAAATACAAAAATGCATATCAATGGAATTCATATGCATACAGGTTCTGATATTTTAGATGTGGAAGTCTTTTTATATGCTGCAGAAATCTTATTTGAATCGGCAAAACAATTTAAAACCTTAGATTTTATTGATTTTGGAAGCGGTTTCAAAGTACCTTACAAAAAAGGAGATATTGAAACGGATATTGAAGAATTCGGTAGAAAACTAAGCAAAAGATTTTTAGCATTCGAAAAAGAATATGGCAGAACGCTAACTTTAGTTTTTGAACCAGGAAAATTTTTGGTGAGTGAAGCAGGTTCGTTTTTAGCGAAAGTGAATGTCGTA
>JAUMDQ010000242.1:4260-7139 GCA_032121715.1 Flavobacterium sp. | reverse complement strand
AGCTTTACGAACTAATTTAACCTTTGAAAAAGAGTGGAATAGTCAATCAAAAACTTCCATCACAACCTATTTTAGAGATAATAAACTAGGACAAAATCCGTCTTACGGAATTCGTTGGACTGCAGGACAAACGACTGCGAAAGGCGAAATTAATTCGAATAATTTTAAAAGTTACGGCGCTTTAATTCAACAAATTCAAAACATAAATAGTCTAAAAACAGAAGCTGTTGCTGGATTTTTATATGATTATTCTCCAATTAGTTATTATTCGAACCAAATTAATTTAAAAGCCAATTTAAATGCTGGTGGGCAAACGGTTTCTAGTTATGAAAATTTAGGTGAAAATGGCGTGAAATTAGCCAATTACGATTCTGAAGTGAAGAACATTGCAGCTTATATTCAAACCAAAACTAAATTGAATCACGATTTAATTTTAACTTTTGGTGTACGTCATGATATCATGGATTTAAGTTACAATAACTATTTGAACAACAGTAACGGAATCCAGAAATATGAAAGCACCACTTTTAAAGGCGGATTGAACTTTATCATCAATAAAAATGTGGGTTATTACATCAATTATTCTGAAGGATTTACGCCACCAGGTGTGACTTCTATCTTCAGATTAAAACCTGGAACTGGAGGAAATACAGGAATTCCTGCGGATTTCTATTATAATTTAAAACCAGCTTTATTCAGAAACTATGAAATTGGTGGTTATACGAATTTAATACCAAACAAATTGACAATCGATTATGCTTTTTACTTATTAAACGGTAAAAACGAATTATTAAATATTCGTCAAGCGGATAATTCTTTCGATTACCAATCGGCTGGACAAACGCGACATAAAGGTGTAGAATTTTCGTTACAATACAATCGTTCTAAGCAATTGCAATTCAGAATTGGAGGTACAGCAGCTCAACATACATTTGTAAAATTCGATGTTTCTGCAAAACCAACAGATGCGCTTAAAAATTTAGATGGATTTGAAATGCCTTCTGCTCCAAAATGGTCAGGAAATAGTGAAATTACTTATAAACCAAATTGGTTTCCAAACTTTAGAATTGCTTTAGAGTGTCAGTATGTTTCAAGTTTTTTCCAAGATCAAATTAACACTGTAAAATATGAAGGTTACACCATTTTTAATTCTAGATTAGGTTATAAATGGCGAAATTTTGAAGTATTTACGAATATTTTAAACGCAACGGACAAATTATATGCATATAATGTAACGAAAGGAAACACGAGTAATTCGCAAGCAACATATACCGTGGCTGCTCCTAGAACATTTATGTTTGGTTTGCAATATAGTTTTGATTTAAAGAAGTAAATATGAGAACAAAAGATTCAAAATTTAAAAAAAGATTGAAACAAAATATTTATAAATATCATAAATATTTAGCTTTTTTCACGATTCTTCCAGTAATATTTTGGAGTTTATCTGGAATTATGCATCCGATGATGTCACATTTTTTCAAACCCGAAATTGCAAAAGAATATTTAGAAAATCAAAGAATTGATACGACAAATATTAACTATACGTTACAAGAAGTTTTAACTAAAAACAACATCAATTCCATTAAAAACTTCCGAATTGTTAGTTTTAAAAACCAACAGTTTTATCAAGTTAAAAACAGCAAAAATGAACTATTATATTTTGATACTTCAACTGCAATTTTGCTACAAAATGGCGACAATTTATATGCAGAATGGTTATCGAGATATTTTTTAAATGATAGCATTAGCAAAGTTTCAAACAATATTGTTTTAACGGAATTTGACAATCAATATAAATACATTAATAGGTATTTACCTGTTCATAAAATTTCTTTTAATCGTAATGATGAAATGGAAATTTATGTAGAAACGGCATCTAGTAAATTGGCGACTTTTAATCCGAAATCGCGTCAAGCTTTTATTTGGTTTTTTGACATGTTTCATAATTTTTCATTTATAGAAAAAATTTCAAATGAATATGCCAGAATTATTTTAGTTGGCTTTTTATTATCAATAATTTTATTGAGTGCTCTTAGTGGTTTAATTATTTATGGTCTATTCTGGAAGCAATTTAAAAAAATAAACACAACAACAAGCGAACTAAAAGCTAGAAAAAATCATAGAAAACTAGGACTTTTATTCTCCTTTTTCACGTTTGCTTTTGTTTTAAGTGGCTTATTTCATATTATCAAAAAATGGGAACCCAATACAATTACGTCTTTAGTTTATGAGCCAGATTTCGAAACAAAAAGTATTGATTTTGATATTAAGAAATTAAACTTAGATTGGAATGAAGAAATTAATTTTGGCTTGATTAATTTTAATAAGGAAACTTATTTAAGAAGTAGTACTAAAAAAATAGAAAAAACTGATAATAAGGACTTTAAAAACAAACCAAAACCAAGTTACACCATTTCGTTTTACAAGATCAATCAATTTAATAAACCAAAAGATTTAGATGTAAAATATGCTCAATTTTTAATTACCGAATTAAACAAAGAACATCAATTTATAGATCATAATTTATTAGTTGAAAGCAATCAAAAAGAAGTTGCTGTTTTAAATGATTTTGATAAAAAAGAATATGGTTTTGTAAACAAAAGACTTCCTGTAATTAAAATCGCTTATAATACTCCAGAAAACAATACTTTTTTTATTGAAACCAATACATCCAGAATTGCCGCAAAAGTAAATAACTATGACAGAGCTGAAGGCTATACTTTTGCATTACTGCATAAATTTTTATATTTAGAATGGGCTGGAAAACCAATAAGAGATTTTGTAACTGTACTAACTGCTTTGTCAATTTTAGTAATTAGTATTATGGGGTTACTAATCTTAAAGAGAAAGTAATAAAACTAAAAAATCGTCCCAATTAT
>JAUMDQ010000242.1:0-4250 GCA_032121715.1 Flavobacterium sp. | reverse complement strand
GATTTTTTTATGTATAAAAAAAAGCCTTACATTTCTGTAAGGCTTTGGGTGGAAGACCGGGTTCGAACCGGCGACCCTCGGTACCACAAACCGATGCTCTAACCAACTGAGCTACAACCACCATGTATGAATACGTGTGCAAATATAATACTAAACTTGATACTTGCAAAGAAAAAAATAAAAATTTTACATTAAATTTGTTAAACTATTGACTGTCAAATATCTTTCTACTGTAAATCCTTCAGCGTGTTCCACTCCTACTAAACGTCCTAAATCCATTGCGCGGTATTCTATACTATTTAAGAAGTTTTTTGAAGTAATTGGTGTGTTAGGCTCGTTAGAATTTGGATCGTAAAATTGGGTTTTATACGCTTTTACCGATTCCATTTTCACATCCATAAACCCAGAAACATCCACAACGAAATCAGGTTCAATGTTTTGCCATTGTATATAATGATACACTAATTTTGGTCGATAATGTGATTGTCTTTCACCATTTAATTCCGTTTCAATTTTTGATAATCCAGATAAAAAACAAGCATCGCTAACCAATTTACTACCTTTTCCGTGATCGATATGTCTATCAGTTATAGCGTTGCACAAAACAATTTCAGGTTGGTATTTGCGAATCATTTTTATAATTTCTAGTTGATGTGTTTCATCATTAATGAAGAAACCATCTCTAAAATTTAAGTTTTCACGAACAGAAACCCCTAAAATTTTTGCAGCTTCAGCCGCTTCTTCATCTCTTGTTTGTGCTGTTCCGCGCGTGCCTAATTCTCCACGAGTTAAATCGATAATTCCGACTTTTTTACCTAAAGAAATTTCTTTGGCAATTGTTCCTGAACAACCTAATTCAACATCGTCTGGATGTGCGCCGAATGCTAATATGTCTAATTTCATTTTGTTTTTGTATTATTGAGATACTAAGATATTTAATATCGTTTTGGCTTTATTTTCTGTTTCTATAAATTCTTTGTCGGCTTGACTGTCTTTTATAATTCCGCAACCGACGTATATTTTTGTTAAATTATTTTCTATTTCGCAACATCTCAAATTTACAAATAAATTGGTTTGTTCCTTCATTTGAAATTCGCCTAAAAAACCTGAATAATATTTTCTGTTATAGTTTTCATTCTTTAAAATGAAATTCCTAGCTTCTTTTAGAGGCATTCCACAAACCGCTGAAGTTGGATGTAAAGCGTTTATCACATCGATTTCTGAAATATTTTGCTTTAATTTTCCAGAAATATCCGATTTCAAATGTGCTAAAATCCCCGCTTTTTGTGTGTAGGATTCAGAAATTTGTAAACTTTCCACTAAATTTTCTGTTCTACTTTTGATGTAATCTGTTACCAATTGTTGTTCTACAATTTCTTTTTCTTGCCAAATAATATCTTCAGAAAAAACCTGCGTTCCCGCTAAAGCAACTGTTTCAAACGTATTGTTTTCAATTTTCGCTAATTGTTCTGGTGTAGCGCCCATCCACATTCCAACATTCGGGTGAAACCATAAATATCTAAAAGCTGTTGGGTATTTTTTTAATAGATTTCGATACGACTTTATAAAATTTACCGATTGAGAAACTTCAATTTTTCGTGATAAAACGACTTTTTCAAACGTTCCTTTTTCAATTTCTGAAACGCCTTTTTGAACTAAATCTTCGAATAAAATTTGAGCGTTTTCATTAGAATTATTCTCAATTTGAATAAATTCATCTTCAATTTCAAAATTAATTTCTTCTTGAATAATTTCTGAATCAGTAAAAGGAAAAACTACGTTTGTTTCTTTATAAAAACAAGAAAAAACAAATCCACTTTGATTTTCAAATACATTTAATGTGTCATCATTTTGAAAAATACCATTCAAAATAATTTCATTTGGCTTGGCATATAAAACAAATGGCAATTGCTTTTGAAAACAGGAAGTAGCTTTATCTAACAAGTTCATTATCTTTCTCTTCGTGATAAAACCATGTTAGACAATTTGCAGATTGAAATCAGTTTGTCATTTTCATCCACAATTCTAATTTCCCACAAATGAATACTTGCACCTTTATGAACAATTTTTGCTGTACAAAAAACGGTTCCTTCTCGTTTACTGCGTAAATGATTCGCACTGATTTCAATACCACGAACTTCTTGTTTTTCTGGATTAATAAACATTAATGAAGCCGCACTTCCAACACTTTCTGCTAAAGCAACTGTTGCGCCACCGTGCAATAAACCCATGGGTTGATGTACTCTGGGATTAACTGGCATTTTTGCTTTTAAAAAATCTTCACCAGCATCAATATACTCAATTTCAAGGGTTTCCATTAAGGTGTTTTTAGACCATTCTTTACAAAGTGCTAAAAACTTTTCTTTATTAAACATAAATAGTTATTTTTACAAAGTTACAAATTTATATTTCGAATAAAAATATACCAAAACGAAGATTTTTTCGTTTTAAATAAAATTTAACACACTATGCGTCAGTTTATACTTTTCCTTGGTTTAATTACTACTTTTTGTTTCACTTCATGTAGAAATGAACTTGATTTTGAATCAAATATTGGAAATTTATCTTTTTCTAAAGAAACCGTGTATTTAGATACAGTTTTTACGAATATTGGTTCGAGTACTTATACTTTGAAAGTATATAATAATAGTAATAAAAACATCTCAATTCCTAATGTTAGACTAGGAAAAGGACAAGCTTCCAACTACCAATTAATGGTAGATGGTATGGCTGGAAAAGAGTTTGAAAACGTAGAACTTTTAGCAAAAGACAGTATGTTTGTTTTTATCTCTGTAAATTCTGATGTGGCAGATGCGAATCCAACTGATTTCTTATATACCGATGAAATTCAGTTTGGAAATGGCGCAGATTTTCAAAAAGTTAATTTAGTCACTTTAATTCAAGATGCCGTTTTTATTTATCCTGAAAGAAGTGGAAGTCCAAACAATTACACTTATGAAGAAATACAATTAGGTTTAGATGAGAATGGCGATCCAATTAAAATTACAGGAACCAATTTAAGCCATACCGACGTTGTTAATGGCGATGAATTACATTGGACAAATACAAAACCCTATGTCGTTTATGGCTATGCGAAAGTTCCAGAAAACGAGACATTAATTATTGATGCTGGTACGAAAGTTCATTTTCATGCCAACTCAGGATTAATTGTTGCAGACGATGCGAGTTTGGATATTAATGGTGGTTTAAGTACTTACAATACAGACGGAAGCATTTTAGTAAATAACGAAGTAACTTTTGAAGGCGACAGATTAGAACCTACCTACGCAGAAGCAGCAGGACAATGGGGAACGGTTTGGTTTTTACCAGGAAGTTACGCAAATAACATTACTAATTTAACTATAAAAAACGCAACAGTTGGAATGTTAGTCTCTGGAAATGATAGCACTCCTACTCCAACTATTGACATGACGAATGTACAAATTTATAATTGTACCAATGTTGGGATTTTAGCCCGAACAGGAAATATGATTGGTAAAAACGTAGTTGTTAACAATTGTGGACAAGCAAGTTTGGCGTGCACTTTTGGTGGAAGTTACGATTTTACACATTGTACCTTTGCTAATTATTGGAGTTCTCCAAGTCAAACGTGTTTGGTAATGGACGATTATGATGGAAACAGCTTATACGCTCTAAATAAAGCCGATTTTAAGAATTGTATTTTATATGGTTCAAGTAATTTAGGGATTGTACTTGAAAAAACAGGCGCTACATTTAACTACAAATTTGACAATTGCTTAATACGATTTAATGATTTCAACAATCAGTTTGGAAGTAATCCGCTTTATGCTTTTAATAATCCTGCAAAATACGCTGGATGCTTAATTTCAAACAACTCAAATTCTTTTAATCCAAAATTTAAAAATACGGATAAAAATAAACTTAACATATTACTAGGTTCATCAGTAATTGGAAATGCTAATTTAAGTTTTTCAACCTTTGCTGATATTTTAGGAAATTCTAGGGCAACCTCATCAGATATTGGTGCTTATGAATATTTACCATAAATTTCAAATTTAGAGCGGTTTTTACCGCTCTTTTTTTTTATACTTTAATAAGAAAGTTTAACTTTGCACCACAAACAACTAACAACACAACATAATGATTTTTTTCTTTGGAAACCAAAGCAATACAGTATTTGCAGTTCAAACGCAATCTGAAATTTCTACCGAAAACATCCAAAAACTAAACTGGCTATTTGGAGAAACACAACAAATTGACAGTAAAAA
>JAUMDQ010000241.1:8956-10586 GCA_032121715.1 Flavobacterium sp. | reverse complement strand
CTTAACAACTGCCGCGAATTTGAACATGGAATTTGCACAAACTAACGATATTATTTCAACAAGCCTCGCAAGTATTAATCCAGCTATTGGTTTTGAATTTGGCTATATTGATTTAGCTTTTTTACGTGCTGGAGTTGGAAATTTTCAACAAATTACACAAATCGACAATACAAGTAAAGTGAGTTTTCAACCGAATATTGGTTTAGGATTTAAATACAAAGGCATTCAAGTGGATTATGCGTTAACCGATTTAGGAAACCAAAGTGCTGCACTGTATTCCAATGTGTTTTCTGTAAAAGTGGATTTAGGTGTTTTTAGAAGATAAATTATAAGTTTTCAGTCTCAGTAACAGTATTCAGTAAAATAAAACCCGCAAAATCTGCGTACTCATAAAAACCCATTATGCTAAAAAAAATACTTTTCTTATTACTTCCTATCTTTAGTTTTTCACAAAACGTTACTTTATCGGACAATGCCAAAGTGAGTATTTTAACTTGCGGAACGGCGCCAGTTTCTTACGCCATGTATGGTCATACTGGAATTCGAATTACCGATTTTGTCAACCAAATTGATGTGGTATATAATTACGGTGCATTTGATTTTACGACGCCAAATTTTATGATGAAATTCGTAAAAGGCGATTTGCAATATTTCGTAACGAGTGATAATTACTACGATTTCGAATACAATTACAAATTAGATGGCAGAAGTATTGTGGAACAAGAATTGAATTTATCATCGCAACAAAAACAACAACTTTTAAACGAACTCAACAACAGTTTGACTTCCGACGAACGTTTTTACACTTATAAATTTATTGATAAAAATTGCACAACTATGGTTGTGGACAAAATCAATAAAATCTTAGGTTCTGAAGTATTGAAACAACCGAAATCGGAACAAAGTTATAGAGATATTTTATATCCGTACATGTCGGACTTTTATATGAAATTAGGGATTCAAATTATTTTTGGAACCAAGGTCGACCAACCTGCTACTCGCCTATTTTTACCATTAGAATTGGAAAAAGTTTTAGAAACCGCTACATTAAACGGGCAAAAAATAGCGAAACCAACTAAAATTTTAACCGAAGAAACGATTACAGTTCCGTTTTCTTACATGAATTCTATTTATTCATTATTAACGGCTATTGTAATTTTGATTTTGTTAAACAAAAAAGGCATAAAAATTACCTATTTTATTTTCGCAGGTTTGCTAGGTTTGTTTTTCAGTATGGTTGGATTCTATTCGCTACACGAAGAAATTTTATGGAATTACAACATCTTATTATTTAACCCATTATTATTAGTTTTTGCATATTTTTACTGGAAAAACAATACTTCTAAAATCATTTTATTTGGGCAAATCTGTATCGCTTTCACACTAATTTATTTGGCGTATATTGTAAACAAAGTGCAATTACTAATTGTGCTTCCAATTGTAGCGTTACATTTGTTTTGGTTGATTAGTGTTGTGATTAAAGAGAAGAAAACAAAACACGTTTCTTAAAAAAAACTCCAAACTTATACCAATTAAGGCTAAACAAACTTATTGATTTACAACCCAATTAATAATTTCGTCTTTAGCTAAATTATCAATTTCATAGGTTGGACCTTTTAATTGTTTTTCT
>JAUMDQ010000241.1:0-8946 GCA_032121715.1 Flavobacterium sp. | reverse complement strand
GTTAAGTAATGATTAAAACCATCAAGAACGACAATTTTTATGTTTTCATTTTGAAAAGATTGTAGCTTTGCTACTTCAGCTACTTGATCTACACATACATCATTAGTCCCAATAATATAAAGTATTGGAATTTCGGTTTTTGCATAGATATTTTCAAAATCCTTTTTTACAATATGCTTCAAAGAAAGGAAGTTACAATAATAAAAACGATTATAATTTTTATTCGTATATCCAATTTCTTTCGCTTTATTGAGTGCTTCTTTAGAAATTTTCAAATCTTCTTTCCAAGTATTTTCTGTTGAAGTTCCACCAAAAGAATTGTGAAAGATAGTCATCACTTCAATCTTTTTTTCTACAGAATCGAAAATCAATTCATTTTCAAATTTATTCATACCTGTTTTTAATTGATACTTTAAAAACTCTCCGTTTTTTTGCACTGGTGTAGCCCATTGAATTAAAAAATCAGGCTTAGTGCCTTTCTCAACCAACGACATGGTAACCATACCGCCCAAACTATGGCCTAATAATCCAATTTTCTTAGTTGAAAAACTTGAATTATTTTTAATACTATCAAATATAACTGTTAAGTCATTAGTCATATCTCTAATCGTATAATTTACAAAATTAAAATCCCCTTCAGATTTCCCAACACCTCTTTCATCATAACGCAATACAGCAATATTTTTTTCCAAAAGACTTTCAGTTAGCGAATAATGACTATTTCTTGTATCCATTCCTGCGCCTGGAACAATAATTAAAATTTTATCATATTGACTTTTAGGCTCTACTAAGGTTCCATAAAGTTTAATTTTGTCTTTTGAGTTAGTAAATTCTAAATCAATACTATTATAATTTTCAATATTTTGAATTTTCTTTTCGTAGTCAAACATTTCTTGTCCAAAACTTATGTTTGAAAGAAATAATACAATTATTAAAACCTTTAATTTATTCATCTTTATTAACTTTATTTGTTTGAAAACAACTTTATAATTCTATAAAAAGCTCGATTTTTTTTCTTCTCACACAAATGTAGAAAAAACAAACAATGTAAGGTAAATCTTAATTTTTATTTAACTTTTTAATTCTCTTTTATAATTTCATCTTATAATATTCACAAAAAAACTCCAAGCTTAACACTTGGAGTTTTTTGTTTATGTTATAAACTAATTAAGCTTTTCCAGCAGCTATTAAATTTAAAGCCGAGCCTGCTACAAACCAACCTATTTGACTTTCGTTATAGGTATGATTCGCTAAAATGATATCTTTTGTGCCATCTGCATGGACAAACTCTAATGTTAAAGGTTTTCCTGGAGCAAATTCTGTTAAATCTAAGAAATTGATGATATCGTCTTCTTGTATTTTATTGTAATCTGCTTCATTCGCAAAGGTTAAGCCTAACATGCCTTGCTTTTTCAAGTTGGTTTCGTGGATACGCGCAAACGATTTTACTAAAACCGCTACAACTCCTAAGAAACGAGGTTCCATTGCTGCATGTTCACGAGAAGAACCTTCTCCATAATTGTGATCTCCCACAACTACTGAAGGAATTCCAACTGCTTTGTATGCTCTTGCAACTGCTGGAACTTCACCATATTCACCAGTCAATTGATTTTTAACTTTATTAGTAGCTTGATTAAATGCATTAACAGCACCAATTAACATATTATTGGAAATATTATCTAAATGTCCACGGAAACGTAACCATGGTCCGGCCATAGAAATATGATCGGTTGTACATTTTCCGAACGCTTTAATTAACAACTTCGCACCTTCAATATTTTTACCGTCCCAAGGCGCAAATGGTGCTAACAATTGCAATCTATCAGAAGTTGGTGAAACCACAACCTCAACCGAAGAACCATCTTCTGCTGGTGCTTGAAAACCTGCGTCTTCTACATCGAAACCTTTAGTGGGTAATTCGTCTCCTTTTGGTGGATTTAATTTTACTTCTTCGCCAGTATCACTCAACAAAGTGTCTGTTAATGGATTAAAATCAAGACGACCTGAAATGGCAATAGCTGCTACCATTTCTGGAGAAGTTACAAACGCGTGTGTATTTGGATTTCCATCAGCTCTTTTAGAGAAATTACGGTTAAAAGAGTGAATGATGGTGTTTTTTTCTTGTTTATCTGCTCCTGCTCTATCCCATTGTCCGATACATGGTCCGCAAGCATTGGTAAAGACTTTTGTTCCCATTTTTTCGAAAGTAGCGATAATTCCGTCTCTTTCAATTGTATATCGAATTTGTTCTGAACCTGGATTGATTCCGAACTCTGCTTTTGGCGTGATTCCGTGTGCGACGGCTTGTTCCACAATTGATGCAGCTCGACTCATATCTTCATAAGAAGAATTCGTACAAGAACCAATTAAACCCCATTCAACTTTAATCGGCCAACCGTTTTGAGCCGCTTCCTCTTTCATTTTAGAAACTGGCGTTCCTCTATCTGGCGTGAAGGGTCCATTAATATGTGGTTCTAATTCTGATAAATTAATTTCGATTAATTGATCGAAGTATTGTTCTGGATTGGCATATACTTCTGAATCACCTGTTAAATAATCCGCCACTTTATCTGCTGCATTTACCACATCTTGACGACCTGTAGCCGCTAAATATCTTCTCATCGAATCATCGTAACCAAAAGTAGAAGTTGTGGCTCCAATTTCTGCACCCATATTACAAATCGTACCTTTTCCTGTACAAGACATAGAAATAGCACCTTCTCCAAAATACTCTACAACGGCTCCGGTTCCGCCTTTTACAGTTAAGATATCAGCTACTTTTAAAATCACATCTTTTGGCGACGTCCATCCGTTTAATTTACCTGTTAATTTTACGCCGATTAATTTTGGGAATTTTAATTCCCAAGACATACCAGACATCACATCAACAGCATCCGCACCACCAACACCAATCGCTAACATTCCTAAACCACCGGCGTTAACTGTATGAGAATCGGTACCAATCATCATTCCTCCAGGGAAAGCATAATTTTCTAAAACGATTTGGTGAATAATTCCAGAACCTGGTTTCCAAAACCCAATTCCGTATTTATTGGAAACAGAAGAAAGGAAATCGAAAACTTCTTTAGATTGTTTATTCGCGAAAGCTAAATCTTCAGTAGCACCAGATTTTGCTTGAATTAAGTGATCACAATGCACTGTTGTTGGAACGGCGACCGTTTTTTTACCAGCGTGCATAAATTGCAATAAGGCCATTTGTGCTGTTGCATCTTGACATGCGACTCTATCTGGAGCGAAATCCACATAATCCGCACCTCTTTTAAAAGTAGAAGTTGGTGTTTTTTCCCATAAGTGAGCATATAAAATCTTCTCCGTTAAGGTAAGTGGACGACCGACTAATTCACGTGCTTTATCTACACGAGCAGCCATACTTGCGTACACTTTTTCAATCATTTTTATATCGAATGCCATAGTATTTATTTTATGTTGTTTGTTTGAATTTAATCATCCCAATTTACAAAAAATAAAGAAGTAATAAAAGAAAAAGCCCGAGTTTATGACTCGGGCTTTTCAATTTATAATTTGCTAACTATTTGATTAGTTAACTAATAGTTTATGAGAAGGTGCGAATTTAGTTAAATTGATACCTTCAACTGCTTTTTTGTATTCTTCAATAGTTGGCGTTCTTCCTAAGATGGTTGATAAAACTACCACTGGCGTAGAAGAAAGTAATGATTCTCCTTTTTTCTCATCCGTATCTTCTACCACACGACCTTGGAAAAGACGTGTTGATGTTGCCATAACCGTATCTCCTTTAGAAGCTTTTTCTTGGTTACCCATACATAAGTTACATCCTGGACGCTCTAAATACAACATGTTTTCGTATTCTGTACGAGCAGCACCTTTTGGAGCATTGTCGTCAAATTCGAAACCAGAATATCTTTGTAACACTTCCCAGTCACCTTCTGCTTTTAATTCATCAACGATGTTATATGTTGGAGGAGCAACTACAAGTGGCGCATTAAATTTCACTTCCCCATTTTGTGCTTCCACGTTTTTAAGCATTTGAGCTAGGATTTTCATATCACCCTTATGCACCATACAAGAACCGATAAATCCTAAATCTACTTTTTTATCACCTCCGTAAAAAGAAAGCGGACGAATTGTATCGTGTGTGTATCTTTTAGAAACATCTTTGTTGTTTACATCTGGATCAGCGATCATTGGTTCTGCAATTAGATCTAGATCTACTTCAACTTCTGCATAATATTTGGCATTAGCATCAGGAGTTAAAGCAGGTTTTTCACCTGATTTAATTTCAGCGATTCTCTTGTTTGCTTTATTGATTAATCCTTGAAGAACTTGTGTTTTGTTGTCCATTCCTTTATCAATCATGATTTGGATTCTTCCTTTCGCAATTTCTAAAGATTCCACTAAAGTATCATCTTCAGAAATACAAATTGAAGCTTTTGCTTTCATTTCTGCCGTCCAATCTGTAAATGTAAAGGCTTGATCCGCAGTCAAAGTTCCTAAATGCACTTCAATAATTCTTCCTTGGAAAACATTTTCTCCTCCAAATTTATGTAACATTTGCGCTTGAGTAGCGTGAACCACATCACGGAAATCCATATAGCTTGCCATTTCCCCTTTGAAAGTTACTTTTACAGATTCAGGAATTGGCATAGAAGCTTCTCCAGTTGCTAAAGCTAAAGCAACAGTACCTGAATCGGCACCGAAAGCTACACCTTTCGACATTCTTGTATGCGAATCACCACCAATAATGATAGCCCATTCGTCAATTGTAATATCGTTAAGTACTTTATGAATTACGTCAGTCATTGCATGATAAACACCTTTCGGGTCACGAGCTGTGATTAAACCGAAATCATTCATAAATTTCATTAATTTAGGAATATTTGCTTGCGCTTTTTTATCCCAAACTGAAGCTGTATGACAACCTGATTGGTAAGCTCCGTCAACGATTGGAGAAATTACTGTTGCTGCCATAGACTCTAATTCTTGAGCAGTCATTAATCCTGTTGTGTCTTGTGAACCAACAATATTAACTTCTACACGAACATCAGAACCAGCATGTAAAGCTTTTTTAGAAATTGTTCCTACAGCATTTCTATTGAAGATTTTTTCAACAGCTGTAAGCCCTTGTCCTTCAATTGAAACTTCTTTTGAAGGTGCGTAAACTAGAGGTGCTTCAATTCCTAAAGTTTTAGCAGCAAAAGTTTGAATTTTTTTACCGAAAACAATTGCATAAGAACCACCAGCTTTGATAAATTCCATTTTCTGAGGCGTGAAAGCTTTAGAAATGTCAATTAATTCTTTGTCGCCGTTATATAATTTTTTTGTTTTTGTATTGATTGTAAGAACCGTTCCTGTTGCTACAGAATACGTTTCTTCTAAAACTGGATCACCACTTTCATTACGAATAACTTCTCCATTTGCATCTGTCTTTTTTACCCAGTTTTTCAAATCTAGACCGATACCACCAGTTACATCAACAGTTGTTAAGAAAATTGGAGAGATTCCGTTTGTTCCTGCAACGATTGGCATAAAGTTTACGAATGGCACATATGGACTTGCTTGTTTACCTGTCCAAAGCGCTACGTTATTTACACCTGACATACGTGATGAACCTACACCCATCGTACCTCTTTCGGCAATTAACATTACAGATTTGTCTGGATGTTGTGCTTGTAAAGCTTTGATTTCGTCTTGAGCTTGAGGTGTAATCATACATTTACCGTGCAATTCACGATCTGAACGTGAGTGTGCTTGGTTCCCTGGAGAAAGTAAATCTGTTGAAATATCTCCTTCACCTGCGATAAAAGTTACGACTTTAATTTCTTCAGTTACTTCTGGAAGTTTTGTAAAAAATTCTGCTTTAGCGTAACTTTCCAAAATCTCTCTAGCTACTTCATTACCACTTTGGAATGCCGCTTTCAAACGATCCATATCTGCATCGTAAAGATACACTTGAGTTTTAAGAACTTTTGCTGCATCTTTAGCAATAGCAACATCATTTCCTAAAGCCAAATCTAGCAAAACTACAATTGAAGGACCACCTTTCATATGTGACAACAATTCAAAAGCAAAAGCAGGCGTAATTTCATTTACTACTGATTCTCCAAGAATAATTTCCTTTAAAAATTTTGCTTTTTCGCCAGCAGCACTTGTCGTACCAGGCAATGTATTGTAAATAAAAAACTGAAGCGAATCTTCTCTGTTTTCATTATTTACATCTTTGATTTGAGTAATAATTTCGCTTAATAATTCAGCGCTATCAATTGGTTTTGGGTGTAAACCTTGACCTTTTCTTTCTTCAATTTCTTTAATGTATTCTTTATAAATATTCATTTCCATATCAAAAGTTATTCTATAAATTTATTAATTTGATTGTACTATTTTTCAAAAGTTGCACAAATTTAACCAATTCTTTTCAAATTAAAAAATTTATAATAAAAAACGATATTCGTGAAATTATTATTTGTAATTATTCTATTTTACTGAATTTAATTCAAAAATACCATAAAAAAAAAGCCTTTTTTTAGGAATTCTTAATTTAATGAATTTAAACTACGAATTTCGAAAAAAAGGCTAGTAAATTTTAATAAATTAATAAATTTCCGACTTAGCGATACTTTCAATTTGTTTATCTAAATACCAATTTCTAAAATAAAAATAGATTGAAACTGTGATTAGGGCTGATACTAAAATAATTTCCATAAGATTATAATTTAAATAAAGCAGCATTGGGGTGCTTTTCAAAATTCATTTACGGAAATTTAATCTGTTTGGATTTTTAAACTCAAAACTATCTTTTATCCAAAATCGGTTTTTCTACAAAGCGATACAATAAATAGGACAAAAAAGTTACTAAAAACAAATAAATCAAAAGCAGTAACAAAGAAGAAATCCCTTGTAAAAAATTTTCTTTTAAAAATTTAAACAAAACCGTAATTAAACTAAAATGCAATAAATACATAGCATAAGACAACTTACTTATCCAATTTACAAGCTTAGCTATCCAATTATTAGAATTTTTCCAATAGATAAAAACAGGCAAAGCTAATGCAAAAGTTACGGATGAAAATGTAAAATAAAACACTAAAAAATACTTTGGATTAGAAACGATATCAATACTCAAAACGTTCAATGCTACAAATTGCAAGAAAAATAAATGAAGCGCTAAAATGAACAAATACACACTTATATTTTTCAATTTATCGCTATAGAAATAATGAAACCAAGCCAGTAGAAAACCAATTAAAATACTATCTATTCTATATAAAACAATTGATTTTACTTGCTCATTCCACATATTCATATCAGAAATAAAATGGTTTTTATAAAACCCAAATCGCATCAAATGAAAAAAGAGAATCAGACCAACACTTGTCCATAAAAAGCCTAATTTTTTATTCTTACTTATTTTGTAAGTGAACCAAAAAACAAAAGGCATTATTAAATAAGTCCATTGTAAAATACTCAAACTCCAAGATTCTGGGAAAAAAGTAATTTGATAATTCATTAGATTTTGTAAAAAGAAGAAATAGCGCCAGGCGTCTTTTAGTGCATAACCAAAACTTATTCCTAAAATAATATTGAGGATCAAAACCAGATAATAGTTAGGTAATGTTCTCAACCCTCTTCTTTTTAAGAAAATTACAATCGATTTATAATTAAAAGAATTCGTCAGATACATTTTAAGCATAATTGTACCGATTAGAAATCCGCTCAACACAAAAAACAATTCTATTCCAGCAAAACCTAATAATCCAGTTAATGAAGCAAGGAATGGATTTGTATTTTCAATTAAAAAATACGCATAAGAAAACACAATCATACTTATAGCAATTGCACGAACAAAGTCTAATCCAAAGATTCTTTCCTTATTTTGTATTTCTTTACTCATTTCTGTTATTTTTGTGTTTTAATTCGAATAGATGCTCCAAAAATCAAAGATATACAAATATATAGGCTTTAGCTTACTGCTTTCCACACTTTTTGGAACAGTCATTTATTCGCAATTAACGAATAGACATAAGGCCATTATCAAAACCCAATTTTTTCACATAACAGGCTTATTAAATGGAGATTGGTTGGTTTACAACCATGCTGGTTTGTATCAAATGGAATCGCCAACCTTTTTAATTGACGCCATTTACAAATCTATGGAAGGTCCGAAAGCATCTAGATATATACAACTAAATCAGAAAAAAAAATTGCTTTGGATAACCGGTTTTGAAATAAAAGCTTTTGATGTAGATACTAATAAAGAAGTATCAAATGATTTTATTTGTCATATGAATGTGGACATCAACGATATGATTTATTATGAAAATTTTGGTTTGAAAAACAGAATTGGGAAACAGTATCCGAGATTAACTTCCTTATCTCACGGTTTAGAGAAATTTGATTTCCCAAAAGGATATGCAGTTCCAGTTCATGGTAATGATTTCTTGTATGTAACCACTCAAACCTTAAATCATAATATTCCAGTAATTAATAAAAAAGTAAAACACCAAGTTGCTATTACATATGGAGATGATTCTAAAAAATTAAAACCCTTATTGAGTAAAACCGCATATATTCAATTGCCTTTTAATGAATTTAACCCCTACAAACAACCTTTAGACCCTGGAAGTAACCAGTGTATTCCTGTTGAAACTAAAAACCACACTTATACAAATGCTAGTGGTGAAAAATTATCTGGACATTGGAAAATTCCTTTTGGAGAAATTTCATACAGAAGTTCCATTGATGAACATTTAGCTTTAGACAAACCTATGCGTTTGCATTTAGCGGCTCCACACGTTCATCCTTTTGCTACATCAATTGGTATATTTGATAAAACTACCGGAAAAATGCTGTTTAATTGCCCAATCAAAAATCATAAAAAAACAATTGGTTTAGATAAAATTTCTGTTTTTAGTTCTTCAGCTGGAATTTGGTTATATCCAAACCACAATT
>JAUMDQ010000240.1:0-7529 GCA_032121715.1 Flavobacterium sp. | reverse complement strand
GTGTACAAATCAGTATTCAGTGTTCAGTTTTTAGTATTCAGTTTAATGTTTTTGGGACATTGAAAATTGTCTTATTGATAATTTCTATTACCAAAGATACTACTTCCAATTCGAACCATGGTACTTCCGCATGAAATTGCTAATTGATAATCGCCAGACATTCCCATTGACAAAGTTTGAAGTTGGGAGTTTGAAGTTTGAAGTTTATCAAAAACGGATTTCAAATGTTTGAATTCTTTTTCAATTTGTGCTGTGTTTTCTGTAAATGTAGCCATTCCCATTAAACCTACAATTTTAATGTTTTCCAATTTTTTCACGTATTCCGCCATAAATTTGACTTTATTGGTTTGTACGTGACCAATCATATGCCATTCGATATCTTTTGGCATTTGTTCCCATTTTTCGGTCATTTCTTGGATTTTATTTTCTCCAAAAATACGCTGACCAGCATTGTAAGCTTCCATTAAATCTGAAACAGGTTTGGTTTTTGAAACCGCTACCAAAGTCACATGAGCTGGAAGTTGGGATTTTATTTGAGTAAGGTTTTGAGCTATTGACATTTGTTTATTTTTTCTTGTATTCGATTTAAAACCAATTTTTCATCAATAATAATTTTTTCGTCTTTCATCATTTTGAATTCTTCAAAAATTTTAATTATTTCATCATCAGAGAAATTCTGAAAATAGTTTAATTTGTAATTTTCATTTTTGAATTTGAAGTTTAAATAAAAAAGAGCACCACAAATCCCTACTTTAGAGCCTTTAGAAATTATAGATATTTTTGTTTCTTTAATATTTATAGATTTTGTCCAACTATTGTTTTGTGTTTCGCCTTCAAGAATCAAATCATTATCATCTTCAAATATTAGTTTTTTTATAATTGTTTTAGATTTAGTGTAATAAATGATTAGTAATATTAAAGATAGTAAAATTATCAATAGATATTTGTAATCATTAAGTGGTTTAAAAATGAATATTAAATAAGAATAAAAAATTAGCAAAATTATATATACAAGATTTCTCATATATATTAATCTTTCTATAAAATTTTTATTTTTTCCTTCAAAAATTTTCATATATTTTGATGAGATTCTTCGTGCCTCAGAATGACAAGATTATGTTTAAACTTCGTAAATCAAAAATCGTATATTATAATTCATATACTACTAAACCACTTCTAAACTTAGGTTCGATATACGTTGATTTTGGAGGCATAATTAAATTGTTATCAGCAATGGTTTTAATTTCTGAAATGTTAGTAGGGTAGAGCATGAAGCCTACTTCATATTCGCCTTCGTCAATTAAATCTTTAATGACAGAAATACTTTGTTTTCCTGGAATATAATCGATGCGTTCGTCGTTACGTAAATCTTCAATACCTAATAATGGATTCAAAACCGTATCGTATAAAATTTGTGCATCTAAATTTTCTAAAACAGACGTTTCTTTTTGATTTTGTTTATAGAATAACGCATAAAAACTACCATCTAAATACATGCCAAATTCGAATTTATTTTGCGGTTTCCACAATTCTTGATCTTTGGTTTTGATGATGAAATTATCTGCTAATTTTTTAATGAAATCGTCTTTCGTCAATCCGTTTAAATCGCGAATAATTCTATTGAATTCATAAATTTTCACATTGCTTTCTGCAATTAAAAAACTCATAAAATAATTTAGGTTTTTGTTACCTAAATGTTTGTCTTGTTCGAATAATAATTCCGCTGAAGCTGAACGGTGATGCCCGTCTGCAATATATAAATTCGGAATTTTTTCAAAATGTTCTTGCAACCAATCTATTTCCGATTGTGTATCAATTTTCCATAACGTGTGCTTTTCTTTATTTGGAGTAGAGAAAGCGTAAATCGGTTCACTCTTTTTTCGTAAAGAAATAAATGTGTTAATTTCTACAGAATCAGGATAAGTAATCAAAACTGGTTCGGTATTAAAACCCGTTTGATGTAAATAATCTTTAAATAATTCGACACGATATTGTAGCGTGTCTTCGTGTTTTTTAATGATATTTTGCTGGTAATCTTCTACAGAAGTTCCAGCGATAATTCCAGTAAAAATTTGATTTTTTGCCTGAATTTCGTATAAATAAAATACAGGTTTATCTTCAGAAATTAAAACATTCTCGTTTTTAAAATCCTGATATTTATGTAAAACCCCTTTAAAACGCTTGTCGATTGTAATTTTTTGAGTATTTGCATACGCAGGATGAATCACGTGCAAAAACGAATACGGATTAAAGTTTAACCAAGCTGCAAGCTCCGCCGAACTATAATCGTCATACGTTCTACAAGTCACCAACGCCACTTTATCTGCTGTGGGACGAACCGCTTTAAAAGGGATTATTTTGCTCATTTTTATTTAGAAAATTGCTTTGAAACTTTCTCTGCTTTTTTGCTTTCTGTATAGTCGTAGAAACCTTCGCCAGATTTGACTCCTAATTTTCCAGCCATAACCATGTTGACTAATAACGGACAAGGCGCATATTTTGGATTTTTGAACCCATCGTACATAACGTTTAAGATGGATAAACAAACGTCAAGACCAATAAAATCGGCTAATTGTAAAGGTCCCATTGGGTGTGCCATTCCTAATTTCATAACTGTATCAATTTCCGCAACTCCAGCTACACCATTATATAATGTTTCGATAGATTCGTTGATCATAGGCATTAAAATTCTGTTGGCTACGAAACCTGGATAATCGTTTACTTCTGTTGGTGTTTTTCCTAATTTTATGGATAAATCCATGATAATTTTAGTCACTTCATCTGAAGTAGAATATCCACGGATGATTTCAACCAATTTCATAATTGGCACCGGATTCATAAAATGCATTCCGATTACTCTTTCTGGATGAACTACTTGCGCACCAATTTGCGTTATAGAAATAGAAGAAGTGTTACTTGCTAAAATTACATTATGATCACAAATATCGCTTAATTGCTTAAAGATATTCATTTTTAACGTTACGTTTTCTGTTGCAGCTTCCACAACTAAATCACAACCAACTACACCATCTTTAATATCTGTGTATGTAATAATATTTGATATCGTTTTGTGTTTGTCATCTTCAGTGATACTTCCTTTAGTCACCATTCTGTCCAAGTTAGCGGCAATAGTAGCCATTCCTTTTTCTAATGATTTTTCAGAAATATCAATTAATTTTACTGTGAATCCTGCTTGTGCAAATGTATGAGCAATTCCATTACCCATTGTTCCTGATCCTATTACGGCAATTTGTTTCATTATATGTGTTTATATGTTTGTTGTTATTTTGTCTAATTTTTTGATTATTAATTTATAGATTTCAATTAGTATTGAAAATGAAATTATCATTATTGTTCTCCCTTTATTCTTTTCGAAATCGTTATTAAGTATTAGATAGATTAAAAAGCAAATTATAACTCCGTAGAAAATATAATTTAATAATTTATATCTATCGAACAATAATCTGAAACATCCAAAAATTAAAATTAAAGCGATTACAAAACCGCTAAGTATTAATGTTCCTTGAATTACTTCTAACTTATTGGTTTCATTATGAAATGAATTTACGATATAAAACAAAATTGATAGAATCAAAATTGGTAAAATATATCTTTTAGAAAGAGTTAATATAAATTCTTTTCTTGTCATATTTATTTTCCAATACAATCAATAATCTGATACGCTACTCGTAACGCTTCAGTTCCGTCTTCTAAACTTACAATTGGAGTTGTGTCATTATTTATAGCATCTGCAAACGACTCTAATTCATCTAAAATGGCATTGTTTGGATTTACGTTCGGATTATCGAAATAAATTTGTTTTTTCACACCTTCCGCATTTTGTAAAATCATATCGAAGTCACCCGGAGTTTCTGGTGCATCTTGCATACGAACTACCTCGCAAATTTTATCTAAATAATCGACAGAAATGTAAGCGTCTTTCTGAAAAAAACGTGATTTACGCATGTTTTTCATAGAAATTCTACTCGCAGTAATATTGGCTACACAACCGTTTTCAAATTCTAAACGGGCATTCGTAATATCTGGAGAATCGGAAATCACGGCGACACTACTCGCGTTAACCGTTTTTACTTTCGATTTCACTACACTTAAAATCGCATCAATATCGTGAATCATTAAATCTAAAACCACAGGAACATCCGTACCACGTGGATTAAATTCTGCTAAACGATGTGTTTCAATAAACATAGGTTTGTTGATTTTATCTTTCACTGCTGTAAAAGCTGGATTGAAACGTTCCACATGTCCGACTTGACCTTTAACGTTATATTTATTGGCCAAAGCCACAATTTCTTCTGCTTCTTCAACCGTTGTTGCGATGGGTTTTTCAATAAAAATATGTTTTCCAGCTTCGATGACCATTTTGGCACATTCGAAATGTTGAATCGTTGGTGTTACAATATCTACAACATCAACTTCTGCAATTAAACTTTCAATGGAATCAAATTTTTTATAACCGAATTCGGCTGCGACTTTAGTAGCATTTTCTTCAAAAGGATCAAAAAAACCAACTAATTCGTATTTTTCTGACTGATTTAATAAGCGTAAATGTATTTTTCCTAAGTGACCCGCACCTAAAACTCCGACTTTTAACATAAAAATAAATTTCATCAAAAATAGTAATTAAATAATAAAAATTTCGATTTGCTTTTTGAAATTTTAAATCTAATTTTACATCAATAATTTACTACTACAATTGAAAGATACTAACAAACATCAAGGGCTTAGAAATCAGCTTGCAAAGCAATTACAGGAAAAAGGAATTACTGATAAAAACGTGTTAGATGCTATTAAAAAAATACCACGACATTTATTTTTAAATTCGAGTTTTGAGGATTTTGCTTATCAAGACAAAGCGTTTCCAATTGGAGCTGGTCAAACCATTTCTCAACCTTATACTGTGGCATTTCAGAGTGAATTATTACAGATAGAAAAAGATCATAAAGTTTTAGAAATAGGAACAGGTAGTGGTTATCAAACAGCTGTTTTAGTCACTTTAGGTGCAAAAGTATTTACTATTGAAAGACAAAATGAATTGTTTAAAAAAACATCAAGATTATTACCAACGTTAGGTTACAGACCAAAATTATTTGTTTTTGGAGATGGTTATATTGGTTTAGAAAAAGAAGCACCTTTTGATAGTATAATTGTAACAGCTGGAGCACCAATTATTCCGCAAGCTTTGTTATCTCAGTTGAAAATAGGAGGAAGGTTAGTGATTCCTGTTGGAGATGATGTGCAAATTATGACCTTATTAGTTAGAAAAAATGAAACACAATTTGAAAAAACCGAATTTGGTGATTTTAGATTCGTACCACTTTTAGAAAATAAAAATTAACCATTAAATTTACATAAAATGAAGAAACTGATTTTAGGATTTTTAGTTTTCAGTACATTTTTAAACGCACAAGAAAAACCAAAATTAGTGGTTGGAATTGTAGTAGATCAAATGAAAATGGAATATTTATATCGTTTTGCCAATGATTTTTCAGACAATGGTTTTAAAAAATTAATGAATAAAGGATTCACATTTCATAACATGCATTATAACTATATGCCAACCTATACCGCTCCTGGACATGCAGCAATTTTCACAGGTGCATTACCAAATGTAAACGGAATTGTTGGAAATGATTGGTTCAATAAAGCTACAGGAAAAGAAATGTATTGTACAGACGATGAATCTGTTACAACTTTAGTAGAAGGAACAGAATCAGAAGGAAAAATGTCGCCAAAAAACCTTTTTAGTACTACAATTACAGACGAATTGAAATTGTCAACCAACTTTAAAAGTAAAGTAATTGGAATTAGTATTAAAGATAGGGGTGCGATTTTACCAGCCGGACATTTTGCAGATTGGGCATTTTGGTATACGAAAACAGGAAATTTTATTTCTAGTTCTTTTTATGGTCAGAAATTACCAGATTGGACGATTCAATTTAATGCAGAAAAAAACTATTTAAAATACGTTGAAAAAGGTTGGGATTTATTAAAACCTAAAGAAACATATAATGAAAGTTTAAACGATAACAATCCTTACGAAGGAAAGTTATTTAAGAAAACACCATTCTTTCCATATGACATGAAGGAAATGTTTAATAATAATGACGCAGGAGTTTTAAGAACAACACCTTACGGAAATAATTTAGTAGCAGATTTTGCTAAAAAAGCCATCGAAAATGAGAAAATGGGAACGGATGAAATTACCGATTTTCTTACGATGAGTTTTTCTTCAACTGATTATGTTGGACATGTTTTAGGACCACGTTCCATCGAATTACAAGACACTTATTTACGTTTAGATGAAACCATTGCCGACTTCTTAACGTATTTAGATAATAAAGTTGGTAAAGGTCAATATTTAGTTTTCTTGACAGCTGATCACGCTGGTGCTGAAAACGCAACGTATTTAAAGGATAATAAATATGCTGTAGAGAGTTTAAATTCGAAAAACTTACAACAAAGTATTATTGAATTTTCTCAGAAAACTTTTGGTGAAAATGTGTTGTTAGATTAGTCGAATTTTAATGTTTTTATCAATAAAGAAAAAGTAAAAGAAAAAGGATTAGAATTGAATAAAGTCAAGCAACAGTTGAAGGAGTTTTTAATGACACAGCACTTTATAAGTAATGTATTTACTGAAGAAGAAGTTCAAAATGCTAGTTCAAGTAATCAGATGTTACAAATTATAGCAAATGGTTACGATCCAAAACAAAATGGAGAATTAGTATTGTTATTTAAGCCTGGATTTATGGAATATTCTTCAACAGGAACAACACACGGTTCACCTTATTCTTATGACACACACGTTCCTTGTTTGTTTTATGGTTGGAAAATAAAAAAAGGCGAATCGTTCCATAAAAAAACCATCACGCAAATTGCTCCAACTTTGGCTCAGAAACTTAAAATTACAATGCCAAATGGTACACAATCTGAAGTTCTGGAAGAAGTTTTAAATAAATAATAAAAAAAAGCACTGAAAATCTCAGTGCTTTTTTTATGTTTTCTACATTTCAATTTCTATTTGATTTCTCAAAATATCTTCAAAAGTTTCTCTTTCTCTAATTAAATGTGCGGTTCCGTTTTTCCATAAAACTTCCGCTGGCTTTGTTCTCGAATTATAGTTGGAAGCCATTGAAAAACAATACGCTCCAGCATTTTTAAAACTCAAAATATCACCTTCATGAATTTCCGAAATTCTTCTATTTGTAGCAAAAGTATCAGTTTCACAAATGTATCCAACCACAGAATAATAGCGTTCTTTACCTTTAATGTTAGAGATGTTTTCAATATGATGTTCAGCGCCATAAAGCATTGGACGAATTAAGTGATTAAATCCGGTATCAACTCCAGCAAAAACAGTTGAAGTCGTTTGTTTTACGACATTCACTTTCGCTAAAAACGAACCTGCTTCACTCACCAAAAATTTTCCTGGTTCAAAAACTAAAGTTAGCGTTCTGCCATATTCTTTTTCGAATGCTAAAAATCTTTTGCTTAGTTTTCTGCCG
>JAUMDQ010000239.1:0-16482 GCA_032121715.1 Flavobacterium sp. | reverse complement strand
GGTATGAAAATAACTTCTTACAATCATATCAGAACCCGCTTTTGAAGCAGAATAGGGACTATTTGGAGCATACGGCGTAGTTTCTTCAAACAAACCTGTTTCGCCTAATGTTCCATAAACCTCATCGGTAGAAACGTGGTGAAAACGAGCGTTTTTGAATGCTTCATTATATTGATTTGGAGCCGACATCCATAATTTTCTAGCGGTGTCTAATAAATTAAATGTTCCTAAAACATTTGTTTTAATAAATGCTTCTGGACCAGAAATTGAATTGTCAACATGACTTTCAGCAGCGAAGTGAATGACATCATGAAACTGATATTTGTCGAATAAATTTCTAATAAATTCTGCATCAACAATATCACCTTTTACAAAAGTATAACGTTCATGATTTTCCACTTCCGAAACATTTTCTAAATTTCCAGCATACGTTAATGCGTCTAAATTTACCAAATGATATTCTGGATTATTTTCTATAAAATAAGGAACAAAATTAGCCCCAATAAAGCCTGCTCCGCCAGTTACTAAAATGTTTTTCATTATGATTGAATGCGTTTTTTTTGTTGTTTATATGCTTGAGAAAACCAATAACCTAATAAAAACAGACCTACAAATAAAAACGGCAATATTAGTTTCATTTTATTATTCACGCCTTTGGTATTTAATTGATTTAAAGACATGTCTTGATCTTTTATAACCTTATCATATTCTAATTTATGAATCGATAATGTTTGATTTTCATAAATTAATTGGTCTTTTTTCTGAATTAATTCACTTAATCCAGTGTTTTCTGAAATTATAACTCCTCCAGTAGTTTTGTTTTGAGTTAAGTTCGAAAGAATTTGATCTATCTGAGTAATTAATAATTTATTAGCAGCAATTTTTTCAATTAAATTACTTTGATACACCTTTCCACGCTCCGTAAAATATTTTGTTTCTTGTAAATATTTTAAAAGAGGATCAATTAAATCTTTTTTCTGATAAGCAATAGCGGTTTTAATATTTATATTGTGTAAATAGTAATTTTTACTGGTTAAATCATCTTTAATAATTTTTTCGATGTCACCATCTTCAGCCATCAATTTGATAAATTCAAAATTTTCTTTTTGACTTTCCGAATTAATAAAATTATAAATTCCATTGATTGATTGAATTTCAATTGAATTAAAATCTTCAATGTTAGAAATTCCAATGGCTTTAAAAAACGTTTCGTCTTTTTCTTTTAATTTTAGTGAGATTAAATTTACTTTATCGTATAAATATTCATTACTTCCAAAATTCGGAATCACAACTATATCATTTGTATAGTTTGGTTCTTTATCTAAATAAAAACCCAAACCAACTCCTAATACAAATAAAGCCGCAACAATTATTATTTTCTTTTGAATAAAAAACAATAAATCGAAACATTTATTAATTACGTTTTGAAATACTTTTGAAATACTTTTTCCTATTTGGCTTAAATCAATTTCTTGCTCTTGAGAAGTTGTGTTCATATTTTTAGTTGACGTTAAAAATTTGTTCTAATATTTTAATTGTAATCAAATAAGTTGGTTTTACACCAGTTGTTCCTAAACCTCCAGAAGCTAGTGTGCTTCCTGTTTCTAAAGGATTATCCGAAGCATAATAAGCATATCTAACTTTTACGTTTGGATTGATACTTCTTCTAATTCTTGAAGCAGATTGAATGGCTTTCTGATAATACGAACCTTCCATTTCTAAACCAATAGCTTCCCAAGTTGATTCATGGAAAAATTTAAGTAAATCTCTGTTTTGTAAAGACGTTCCTAAAACCGTAATCATTGGTCCGGCAAAAACAGGAATTCCATTTCCGTCAAACATTTCTTTGGTTAATTCGTTTTCAAACGGATAATTATCGGCTGTTCCTTCATTCACGTGGGCGTTAGGAATCATAATATCTCCTTTTCCGCCTTCTAAAATTCCAGCTTTACCCATGATAGAAACTGATTCAACGTTTAACAACGATTTCGTTTTCCCTACTTTATATGGTTTTAATAACTCGTCAATCGTTTCATACGCCTGCTCACCAAAAGCATAATCCATTACAATAAGAACAGGTTTGTCTTTTATGGTTGCTGATGGAAAGGCTGTTTTTTTCCAATCAAATTTTGCCGTATCAAAAATTTGTACGTCAATGTTTGTTCCTGAAGTATCAGGTAATGAAATCATTCCGTGTTGTAAAGCTACATCTTCTACTTTCTTACGTAAATCTTTGTGCGATGACGAACTTAAATCTTCATAAATTTGATATTCTTCTTTGCCTTTATATTTCGCAGCTAAAACTGCTGGCGCAAAAACAGAATTCATCACACTATGCATGTTCGCACTAATAATATGAATCGGTCTTTCTAACAAATCGTTGGCACTAAGTGTTTCTTTGATGTTGTTGGCCCAAATTTCACCATAAATGTGATGCCCTAATCTTTCTCTTAAAATCGGACTGAAAGTAATAGTTCTTTTGTTGTTATCTACAATTTCTTCAATGGCAATTTTTCCTAACCAATATACAATTTGTAAAAATCGTTCTGGCGATTCTGTTGTAGCGAAACCTTCGTAAATATCTTGAACTTCTGCAAATGTTCTTCCCAACACGTTAGACGCATGTGACATTGCAATTTCTCTTTCTACTTGAGTTAATTTTTTAGTTTGAAGTGCGAATTGTTCTAATTTTTGCCAATCGCGAGAAACCAAACCTTCATCGTCAATTAAAACCCTGTCTTTAATTTTATGAGATTCAATAAAAATGAACGTTAAGTGTGTTAGAATATCATAAATATCTGAACGTCCACGCGTAATTTCAATGTTCATTTGTTCGTCGTCAATACGATAACAATTTCTTCTTCTTTTTGGCGGAACAATTGCTTTAAAGTGCGAATTCGCATACCCTTCATCTGATGTTAAATTGATATAACGACATTGTTCGATACCTACTGGTAAACGCTCAATAACGTATAATAATCCATTTAATTCTACTTTTTCTTCGGCAATAGAACCATAAATTTCTGGTCGAAGTGATAATAAAGCTTCACGTAATGTTTCTCCTGAAACTCCCATTGGTTTATAAAAACCTCTGTTAAATAAGTGACGCATGGTAATGTACAATCGTTCGATAGCTGCCGACGATTCTTGCGCTCTTGAGCGCGAAATGTTTTTAATGTCTTTCATTAATTTCTATTTTATAACCAACAAAGGTAATAAATTTATTTTTTAGTTAGTGAGTGTGATTTTAATGGATGGCGTTAAGTATTTGTTATGGTATTTTCGCATTAACAAATTCTCGTAACTTTTTGGATTATCAAGCATAATTTTTTTAGCTGCTTCCCATTTATCAACTCTTCTATAATAAACCAATAACTCGGTTGAAGGGACTAATGAAATTTCAGGTTCATATGACATACTTTTGAATGTCTTTTTTTCTCCATTAGGCATTTTAGCTGTTCTTTCATAATGATACTTATTCTCTTCAATATATAAATTTTCGAAACATAAAAAAAGACCATTTTCTGGAATTGAAATGTTTAAATTCGACAAATCAATTTCATTACCATTATTTCCTTTTTTTACTGAGATAATTGTATCGTGAAAAACTTCAGAATCAATAGGATTATTAGATTCACCACAACCCAAAATAACGAATCTTAATTTAGCGCCATGAATTTCTGATTGGGTATGAAATTTTATTTTATTAATAAATTTACAAGCAGTATTCGTTGAATCATTTTTTAAAAGAATGGCACAACCATGATTTCCATTATGGAATCTAAAACCATTTGATTCGTATAAATCTATTTCTTTAAGTAGTTTGTTCTTTCTACTTTCTACTAAAACCTCTTGAATTTCTGTAATATTTGGTTGTAATAAAACCTCTAAATCATTTTTAGCTAGGATAGTTTTTGATTTATAACCCAGCATTTGAAAGGTTATTTTTGTGTCTAACTTTTTGTTTATGTTAAAAATCCCATTTGCTTCGGTATTAAAAACTCCTTTTTCTTCCGTAAAAATATTTACATAAGCTATTGGTTCTTTTGTTAAACTATCTTTTACAACACCTTTAATTTGTGCTGTTGCGGAAATGGTAAATAGTATAAAACTTAATAAAGTAAAAAGTCTGTTTTCTTTCATCTATTCTCTGTCTTCTTTTATAAAAAAATCTGCAATTTTTCTATCGTTGCTCAATCGTGGCAATTTGTTTTGTCCGCCTAATTTTCCAATAGATTTCATATAGTCTTGAAAACCGTTTTTTACTACTTTCGTAATTACTAAAGTTCGCAATACATTGCCTTTTATCAAATCGTCATAATACACATTTTGTTGGCGCATTTCTGTATCAATTTTTTGTGCAAAAGCTTCTAAATCTTCTGGTTCTGAACCAAATTCTATTAACCATTCGTGATAAGGCAAACCGTTTTTTGGATTAATTTGTGGTGCAACAGTAAATTCGTTCACGCTAATATTTGTACCTGAAATAGCGTTTTGCAAAGCGGTTTCTACTTCTTTACCAATTACGTGTTCGCCAAAAGCGGAAATATAATGTTTGATTCTTCCCGTAACGATAATTCGATAGGGTTTTGTAGAAGTAAACGCAATTGTATCACCGATATTGTATGCCCAAAGTCCGGCATTGGTAGAAATAATCAAAACATAATTTACACCTATTTCTACATCTTTAATTGTCAGTCGTTTAGGGTTTTTTGTAAAAAATTCATCTGCTTTTATAAACTCGTAAAAGATACCTGAATTTAACAAAAGTAACATGCCTTTTTCTGTCTGGGAATCTTGGTACGCAAAAAAACCTTCTGAAGCTGGAAATAATTCAATCGAATCGACTTTTCTCCCAATTAATTGTTCGAATTTAGCACGATACGGTTCGTAATTCACACCGCCGTAAATGAATAAATTGAAATTTTTAAACAAGTCGCCAACAGATTTATTCGCTTTCGTTTTTAATTTTTCGAAATACATTTGCACCCAACTTGGAATTCCTGAAATCACCGACATATTCTGATGAAAAGTTTCCTCTACAATCGCATCAACTTTAGTTTCCCAATCGTCAATACAATTGGTTTCCCAACTTGGTAAGCGGTTTTTTTGTAAATATTTTGGAACATAATGTGCCACAATTCCGGAAAGTCGCCCTAATTTTATTCCATTTTTTTCTTCCATTTCTGGACTTCCTTGTAAGAAAATCATTTTTCCATCTACAAAATCGGCCTTTCCAGTTTCGTGAATGTAACTTAAAATAGCATTTTTCGCTGCTTGAATATGAAACGGCATCGATTCTTTGGTAAGTGGAATGTATTTCGCACCTGAAGTTGTTCCTGAAGTTTTAGCGAAATATAAGGGTTTACCTTTCCATAAAATATCTGATTCTCCGGCAACAACTTTATCCACATAAGTTTTCAGTTGTTCATAATCGCGAACAGGAACTTGCTTGGTAAAATCTTCAAATGATTTGATGTTCGAAAAATGATGGTCTTTTCCAAACTGCGTACTTTCCGCTTGACGGATTAAATTAAGAAACACTTTTTGTTGTGTTTCAATAGGATTATTGGCCCATTTTTGCGTTTGAGCGTGCGTTTTTTTAGCTAATATTTTGGCAGCTATAGCTTTTATTGACATGTTATTCGAAATTGATAAATTGGATGGGATTTATAGGAATTCCGTTTTTCCATAATTGAAAATGGATGCTATTTTGAGAAGCGTTATCTCCAGAATTGGCAATCACTTCACTAGATTTTACTGTATTTCCAGTCGATTTTGTTACTGAAGAAAGATTTTTGTAAACCGATAAAATTTCATCTTGATGACGAATGATAACTACAAATCCGCTTGACGGTGTCCATTCTGAAAAGATGATTGTTCCTGGCGCAATTGATTTTACAGGTGTTCCTTTCGCCACTGCAATATTTACACCTAAATTTTTAGAAGCTACATTATAATTTTTCGTGATTTTTCCTGAAACTGGCGCAAACAAAACGTAAGAAACTTTAGATTCTGCTTTGGCGAACACATTGTATTTATCGTCGTTTGCGACTTCATTTCTAAGTTCTTTTTCTTTTTCAGAAATAGAAATATTTACTTCTTCGCTAACATTTTCGGCAACTTTGATAGAATCTTTATTCAATTTAGCATATTCTAAATCGCCATTTAAAACCGCTTTAACCGAATTGATATAGGCATTATTTTCCTTCGTCACTTTTAATAACGAATCCGATTTTATGGTTAATAAAGTCGCTTGTTCTTTCAATTTTGTAGAAGCATAACCTGGAATATATTCTCGTAAAGGTGTGAAAGCAATAATAAAAGTAGTGACAAAAATGATTAAAATAGCGCCTAAAGTAGCCACCACAAACACGTTCATTAAAGTAAGTTTTAACGAAAAAGATTCCGCCAACGTGTCTTCATTATAAATAATGAAACGTCTTTTACTTAGTAATTTTTGCTTGAGTACTTGAAATTTTAGTCTTTTTTGAGACATAGAACCTGATTTTATACAAATATAGCAATTTTGTTAGGTTTTGCTGTCAATAGAAAATTAAGTTAAATTAATTTAAAATTTATTTTTTTATAGTACCTTTGCAGTATTAATTTATTAAAAATAAAAAAAATGAATTCTTTATATATAACTTTAGGTACAATTGGTGGTACTGAATGGATTATCATTATTGCTGTTGTTTTATTACTTTTTGGAGGTAAAAAAATTCCAGAATTAATGAAAGGACTTGGTGGCGGAATTAAAGAATTTAAAAAAGCTGCTAAAGGTGAAGATGAAGCGCCTGTAACTAAAAAAGAAGAAGAAACTAAAGAGTAACTCTTTTTTCCTGAAGTTTCGAGACAATATTAAAAATCCCAAATTCCGCTTTATGAGTTGGAGTTTGGGATTTTTTGTTTTTATAAAATCATGGTTAACTGAATGCGTTTTCTGGCTTCGTCTACCTCAACGACTTTTACTTGAACGTGTTGGTGGAGTTTTACGACTTCATTCACATCAGAAACAAAACCTGCTTTTAGTTGGGAAATATGCACCAAACCACTTTCTTTTGTTCCAATATCCACAAAACAGCCAAAAGCGGTAATGTTATTGACAATTCCTGGTAAAATCATGCCTGTTTTTAAATCTTTTATCGTGCGAACATTCGGGTCGAATTCGAAAACTTTTGCAGCTTTTCTTGGATCTAATCCTGGTTTTTCTAATTCTTTAAGAATATCTTTTAGAGTTAAGATTCCGATTTCTGGAGTTATGTAATTTTCTGGTTTTATTTGAGTGATTTTTTCCTTGTTTGCGACTAGTTCATTGGTTTTAATTCCCAAATCTTTCGCCATTTTTTCTACTATAGCATACGCTTCTGGATGAACTGCCGAATTATCTAACGGGTTTTTTCCATCTTTAATTCTGATAAAAGCTGCGGCTTGTTGGTACGCTTTTTCGCCTAAACGTGGTACTTTTTTCAGATGTTTTCTGTCTTCAAAAGGACCATTTTCGGAACGAAAAGCGACAATGTTTTCCGCCATTTTTTCACCAATTCCAGACACATAACTCAACAACGATTTACTTGCGGTATTCACGTTAATTCCTACAGAATTCACACAACTCATCACCACATTATCTAATTCATCTTTCAATTTATTTTGATCGACATCATGTTGGTATTGACCGACTCCGATTGATTTTGGATCAATTTTTACCAATTCCGCTAACGGATCAGATAATCGTCGCCCAATAGAAACCGAACCACGAACCGTTACATCATAATTTGGAAATTCATCACGAGCAATTTTACTCGCTGAATACACAGAAGCACCCGCTTCAGAAACTACAAATACTTGAATCGGTTTGTCGAAAGCAATTTTTTTAATAAAAAATTCTGTTTCACGAGAAGCTGTCCCGTTTCCAATAGAAATCGCTTCAATATTATACGCGTTGACCATCGAACGAATTTTTTTCATCGCCATCGCACTGTCGTTTTGTGGCGCATGTGGATAAACCGTTTCGTTGTTTAATAAATCGCCTTTTTCGTCTAAACACACTAATTTACAACCGCTTTTATAACCTGGATCGATGGCTAAAATTCGCTTTTCTCCCAAAGGTGGCGCCAATAATAATTGACGTAAATTTTCTGCAAAAACATCAATCGCTTTGATGTCGGCTTTGGTTTTCGCTTCTTGTAAGGTTTCGTTTGAAATGGCTGGTTCTAACAATCTTTTATAACTGTCTTTTATTGCTTTTTCAATTTGTGGTGCGCAATCGTTATTGGTTTTAATTAAATTGTCTTCCATAAAACGAATAACTTCGTCTTTATCTTCTTCATTTAAACCTACATTTAACTTAATAAAACCTTCTGCTTCAGCACGTAACATCGCTAATAATCGGTGCGATGGCGCTTTGGCTGCGTTTTCCGACCAATCAAAATATTGATTGAATTTTTGTGCGGCTTCGTCGTCTTTTTTAGTTTTTACGACTTTAGTAGTGATTTCTGCTTTACGCTGAAACGTTCTTCGTAGCGACTTTCGAATGAAAATATTTTCGTTAATCCATTCCGCAATAATATCGCGAGCGCCTTGTAACGCTTCATCTTCATTGGCAACTTTATCGTTTAAATATTTCGAAGCTAAAAATTCCACATCATCAGATTTTTGACTCATAATGATTTTCGCCAAAGGTTCCAATCCATTTTCACGAGCGGTGTCGGCTTTGGTTTTTTTCTTCTTTTTAAAGGGTAAATAGAAATCTTCCAATTCTTGTAAATCAAAAGAATTCTCTATTTTTTGTTTCAATTCTGGCGAAAGCGCATTTTGTTCTTCAATCGATTTTAAAATGCTTTCTTTTCGTTTTACAATTTCGATAAATTGCTTGTTTAGTTTGGCAATTTGCTCAATTTGAACCTCATCTAAATTTCCAGTTTGGTCTTTTCGATAACGAGAAATAAACGGAATCGTACAATCTTCAGAAAGTAATTTTAAAGTGCTTTCAATGCTTTTTACTGCAATATTGGTTTGGTTTTGGATGAATTGAATTGTGGTCATATGTATAAATAAAGATGCTAAAATACTATCTTTGTGCGAATAATTAAATCATAAATGAAACTCTTTTTACTTTATCTTTTATGGATTAATGTCGTCAGTTTTTTTCTTTTTGGTTTCGATAAATTTTTAGCGATAAAAAACAAGAGAAGAATTCCTGAAAAAGAGCTTTTTACAGTTGCAACAATTGGTGGTGCTTTTGGCGGTATGTTTGCCATTTTAGTTTTTAACCATAAAATCTCAAAGGCTAATTTTTTGTGGCGATTTATGTTTGTTTTTCTACTAAATATTGTTGGTGTTTATTTTTTGTTGAGATAATATAAAACTACTACTTTTGTCTACTTATTAATCCCTTTATATTTTGCTGTGGACATTTTACAAATATTATCCTATTTAGGAATTTTTGTTTTTGCTGTTACAGGTGTTTTAAAAGCAAGAACCAAACGTTTCGATTTAATTGGCGCTGTAATTTTGTCTTTTGTAATGGCTTATGGCGGCGGAACTACGCGCGATTTATTAATTGGTATTCGACCTGTAAGTTGGATCAATGATAATTTTGCGATTATTATCGTTTTAGTAGCAACTATCATCACTTTTTTCTTCAAGTTAAATTTTAAAGTGATTAAAAAATTACTTTTTTGGACGGATGCGTTTGGTATTGGTTTTTTTACAATTGTAGGTTTACAAATTGCTCTTCAAGCTGGAATTGGTGAAGGTTATGCTTTAATAATGGGAGTAATTACAGCAACTTTTGGTGGATTATTAGCTGATATTTTATGTAATTCTGTACCCAATTTATTGAAACCTGGTGAACTTTATGCCACAGCTTGTTTAATTGGTGGTGCATTATATTTAGCTATGAAATTTTTTAAAATCAATACCGAAATCAGTATGATTATATGCGTGTTGGTCACAGCTGCGATTCGAATTTATTCTATTCGAAAAAAATTGCAATTGCCGGTAATTTAAAATTTCGCTCATAATAGTATATGAGCGAAATTTTAATTATAAATTATTTACAAGCAATTTTATTAACTCTTGTTGCGTGTCTTCCTCCTTCAAATTCGGTATTTAAAAAAGTATCAACCATTTCTACAGCTTGTTGAATAGAGGTATAACGTGCTGGAATAGAAATAATATTTGCATCATTATGTTGACGTGCTAATTCTGCAATTTCTTTAGTCCAACATAAAGCCGCACGAATATCTTGGTGCTTGTTTGCCGACATCGCAATTCCATTTCCAGAACCACAAATAACAATTCCGAAATGTGCTTTTTTACTTTCTACATCATACGCAACTGCGTGTCCGAAATCAGGGTAATCTACACTTTCAAAAGTGTCTGTTCCGTGGTTAATAACTTTGTGTCTGTTGTTTTCTAAATAGTCAACAATGGCTTTTTTGTAGTCTGGACCCGCGTGGTCATTACCTATTGAGATTGTCATAACTGTGTGTTGTGTTGTTAATATTGTTTGACAAAAATAATCAATATCCTCTGTATCAAGAAGTAAATTTGTAATTATTATTAAGGTAGAAATAAAGTAAGAATTCTAAAAAAATTTAACAAAAAAAGTACATTGTTAATAGAAAATCGCAATCGCTTGATAATCAGTTAAACTTAATTTAACAAAACATGTTAATAACTAAAGATAGAATGTAAGAAGTTTTTTTTGGATGTCTGAATAAAAATTGTAATCAAAATCTCAAACTACAAATCCTAATTTAGTTGTTAGATCTTATTGTTTTTTTATTAATAGTTTTTGCACGGTTATTAACAAATTTTGAAAACTTAGTTTTATACAAAAGATAACTACTTTTAGATTTTAACAGTTGTTAATAAGATTTTGATTTAAAATTCAATCAAATTGAAAACGAACACTTTACATTAAATTAACATTGTTTATTACTTTGTATAACTAACTATAAGTTTAAAAAACAACATTTGAAAATAAATTTATCGTACATATTAACACGCTATAATAACCATCAATAATTTAAATTTAATTAAAAAATATTTTTGTTGTTTTTAATATATGTTGACAACTTTCAGATTTTAGAAAAATTTTAATTTTACATTTGAAGAAAATAACTTATAAATGAAAAAATTATACTTTTTATTCCTTTTTAGTTCTGTAATTACTTATGGACAAACTCAAATTGGAGCTGATATTGATGGAGAAGCAGAATATGATGTTAGTGGTTCTAGTGTTTCACTTTCAAGCAATGGTACTATTCTTGCGATTGGAGCTACTGGTAATGATGATAATGGGCTTGAGTCTGGTCAAGTTCGTGTTTACCGAAATAATACAGGAGTTTGGATACAAATAGGTGCAGATATCAATGGAGAGACAGCTTATGATGAAACTGGTTTTAGTGTTTCACTTTCAGGTGACGGAACTATTCTTGCGATTGGAGCAATTTATAATAACGGAAATGGAGTACATTCAGGTCAAGTTCGTGTTTATCGAAATATTTCTGACAATTGGATTCAAATAGGTTCAGATATTGATGGGGAAACAGCAAATGATCTTAATGGTTCTAGTGTTTCACTTTCAAACGATGGTACTATTCTTGCGATTGGAGCTGTTGGAAACAATGGAAACGGATCTCTGTCTGGTCAAGTTCGTGTTTATCGAAATATTTCTGACAATTGGATTCAAATAGGCTCGGATATTAATGGTGAGGATGCTAATGATTATAGTGGTACTAGTATTTCACTTTCAAGTGATGGTACTATTCTTGCGATTGGAGCAAATGGAAATAATGGAAATGGACCTGTATCTGGTCATGTTCGAGTGTTTAAAAATATTTCTGATAATTGGATTCAAATAGGTGCAGATATTGATGGGGAGACAGCCAGTGATGGAAGTGGTTTTAGTGTTTCACTTTCAAGTGATGGTACTATTCTTGCGATTGGAGCAATTTCAAATAATGGAAATGGGTCTGAATCTGGTCATGTTAGAGTGTTTAAAAATATTTCTAATAATTGGATTCAAGTAGGTGCAGATATTAATGGTGAGGATGCTAATAACTTAAATGGTTGGAGTGTTTCACTTTCAAGTGATGGTACTATTCTTGCAATTGGGGCAATTGGAAATAATGGAAATGGACCTGAATCTGGTCAAGTTCGAGTGTTTAAAAATATTTCTGATAGTTGGATTCAAATAGGTATCGATATCAATGGTGAGGGAGCTAACGATCAAAGTGGACAAAGTGTTTCACTTTCAAGTGATGGTATTATTCTTGCTATTGGAGCATTAGGAAATGATGGTTCTGCTTTAAATTCAGGTCATGTACGTGTATTTGATTTATCAGCTGTATTAGCTTCTGATACTTTTGTTTTAGATAATTTTTCAATCTACCCAAATCCAACTTCTGATATTTTAAATATCACTTTAGAAAATAATATCACTTTAGAAAAAGTAACTATTTACACTACTTTAGGTCAAATTATAAAATTAGAAAAAAGTAAAACTATCGATGTTAAATCTTTAGCAAAAGGAAATTATTTTGTAGAAGTAATCACTAATCAAGGTAAAGCTACAAAAACTATTATTATTGAATAAATATTTATTTAGTATTTCAAAAAGGTTGTTTAAAATTATTTAGGCAACCTTTTTTATTTTATTTCTGCTTTTATAAAAATTAATATTTTATTAAATCTTGCTATCAAATTCCTATTTATAAATACTTCTTCGTACTTTTAATCCATATTAAGAATGATTAATGAAGAACAAATGAAAAAGAATTTTAGAAAAATGTCAAAAAAAGCCAAAGATTTTTCGGCTCACGTATATAAAATACTATCGAAAGAACCCAACAAAGATTTTAATTACAAGCAAATTGCTGCCATAATTGAAGTTAATGATACACAAAGTAGAAACGAAATTATTAAAGAACTTTTAGTTTTAAAAAAAGCAGGAAAAATTGAAGAAACCGAACGTGGTAAATTCAGAATCATCTCCAAAGCAGAATATTACGAAGGAACGGTGGATATGACTACTCGTAAATCAGGATATTTTGTTTGTAAGGAATTAGAAGAGGATGTGTACATTCCGTTTATCAATTTAAACCACGCTTTAGATGGTGACAAAGTAAAATGTTATATTTATAACAGAAGAAGTTCTCGTAAACCAGAAGCAGAAGTTTTAGAAATTTTAGAAAGAGCGAAAACAGAATTTGTTGGAGTAATTGATATTCAGAAAAATTTTGCTTTTGTTACTACAACAAATGCTAAAATGTATACCGATATTTTCATTCCAAAAAATGAAATATTTAATGCAGAACACGGTGATGTCGTTTTAGTTTCGATGGTTGATTGGCCTAAAAAAGCCGATTCTCCTTTTGGAAAAGTCATTAAAGTTTTAGGAAAACCTGGAGAACACGATACAGAAATTCATGCGATTTTAGCCGAATATGGTTTACCATACGATTTCCCAATTGAAGTAGAAGCGTATGCAAATCAAATTGATACGTCTATTACTGAAGAAGAAATTGCGAAACGAAAAGATATGCGAAAAGTCTTAACGTTTACCATCGATCCAAAAGATGCGAAAGATTTCGATGATGCTTTATCGTTTCAAGTGTTACAAAATGGAAATTATGAAATTGGTGTACATATTGCTGATGTTTCTCATTACCTTCAAGAAGGAACCATTTTAGATGATGAAGCTTATGACAGAGCGACTTCTGTGTATTTAGTTGATAGAGTTGTTCCTATGCTACCAGAAGTGTTATCTAATTTTGCTTGTTCTCTTCGACCAAATGAAGAAAAATATACGTTTTCAGCTATTTTTCAATTGAATGATAAAGCAGAAGTGATTGATTCTTGGTTTGGAAGAACTGTAATTTATTCGGATCAACGATTTGCGTATGAAGAAGCACAAGAAATTATAGAAAGTAAATCGGATATTATTCCAGCTCATATTTCATTGACTGGTGAACAATATCACGCGCCAAAACCAATTGTAGAAGCAACTTTAAAAATGGACGAATTAGCTAAAATTCTTCGTAGAAAAAGAATGAATGCTGGTGCGATTTCTTTTGATAAAGTAGAAGTAAAATTCAACTTAAATGAAAATGCAGAACCCGTTGGTGTGTATTTCAAACAAAGTAAAGATGCCAATCATTTGATTGAAGAATTTATGTTATTAGCGAATAGAAAAGTCGCTGAATTTATCGGAAAACAAAAGAAAACGTTTGTATACAGAATTCACGATGAACCCAATGAAGATAAATTATTTGGTTTACAAAATGTGATTTCGAAATTTGGTTACAATTTAAATTTAAAATCGAAACAAGATATTTCTTCATCTTTAAATAAATTATTAGAAGATGTTCAAGGAAAAAAAGAACAAAATATGGTCGATACCCTTACTATTCGTTGTATGAGTAAAGCCGCATATTCAACCCATAATATTGGTCATTACGGATTAGCGTTTGATTATTATTCGCATTTTACTTCGCCAATTCGTCGTTATCCGGATGTTATGGCACACCGTTTGCTACAGTTTTATTTAGATGGTGGCAAAAGTGTAAGTGAAGAATTGTACGAAGAAAAATGTATGCATTCCTCAGATAGAGAAGGTTTAGCTGCAAAAGCTGAAAGAGATTCTATCAAATACATGCAAGTGAAATACATGCAAGATCATAAAGATCAAGAGTTTTTAGGAGTAGTTTCTGGAGTTACCGAATGGGGAATTTATGTAGAAATTATCGAAAACAAATGTGAAGGAATGGTTCGTATTAGAGAAATTAAAGACGATTATTACACGTTTGACGACAAACAATATGCTTTAGTTGGTGAAGTTTCTAAAAATTTAATACAATTAGGAGACGAAGTTTACGTTAAAGTAAAGAATGCCGATTTAGTAAAGAAACAATTAGATTTTCATTTTATTAGAGAAAATAAATAAAGTGTTCAGTTAAAAATAAAAAACATGAAAAAAATCATTTATTCGATATTATTCTTAAGTTCAATAGCTTTTGCTCAAACTGAAAAATCTGTTGGCGATTTCAATAAAGTCACTTCTTTTGATCAAATTGATGTGTTATTACTTCCAGGAACGGTGAATAAAGTTATTTTACAAGGTACCAATTCTGAAGAAGTTGAATTAGTCAATAATAATGGCGAATTAAAATTACGTTTACCTTTAGGAAAATTATTAAAAGGTGATGACATTTCAGCAACGGTGTATTATAAAAAATTAGATGCAGTAGAAGCGAATGAAGGCAGTAGAATATCCTCTGAAAAGGAAATTAAAGCCATTGGTTTCGATATTATTACCAAAGAAGGCTCTGAGGTAGTTTTAAAAAATTTAGTTGCGGATAAGTTAACTGTTCGTTGTGGCGCTGGAAGTATTGTTACGGTAAAAGGAACGGTAAAAAATCAGGATGTTTTATCTAATTCTGGAGCCAAATATGATGGCGAATATTGCATCACACAACAAACGGTTGTTACTGTAAATGCAGGTGGTTTAGCAAATGTGTATGCCACTGATTTAGTGGATGCTAAAACAAGAGCTGGTGGAACCATTACTATTTTCGGGAAACCAAAACAAATCAATCAGAAAACGGTTGCTGGTGGAAAAATTATTCAAGCGAAATAAAATTTAAAATTCATACATAAAAACCTATAAGTTCATTCTTGTAGGTTTTTTTATTTAATTTTTTATTAACTTCGTATTTCAAACTTCAAACCTCGTATTTTTAAATGATTCACGATATATTATTAGCTATTCCTTGGGCATTTCTATTAGCCATTTCAATTGGTCCTGGTTTTTTTATGTTATTAGAAACCAGTATCACTAAAGGATTTAAAGCGGCTTTTACTTTCGATTTAGGAATTGTTTTTAGTGATTTAATTTTTATATTGATTGCTTATTTCGCAACCAATCAAATATTAGCGCAATTAAAAGACAATCCAATTATTTACATTATTGGAGGATTGATAATGTCTGTTTACGGAATTGTTTCTTATGTTTCTTTAAAGAAAAAATTTAATGAAAAAATGGATGACGATGATGAGGAAGATATTAAGAAAAATAACTATTTAGGTTTATTTTTTAAAGGTTTTTTCTTAAATATTATCAATATTGGAATTCTTGGATTTTGGATGATGGTTATCATTACACAAGGGCCACAATTAGAAATGAAACCTTTTAGAATATTCACTTTTTTTTCATCAACCTTATTTTTCTATTTAGCTATTGATGTTTTTAAAATACTAGTAGCCAAACAATTAAAACATAAATTAACGCCAACCAATATTTATAAAATTAAAAGAATTATTAGTATTGTAATTTTAATTTTCGGAGCTTTTTTAATTCTTCAAGGCTTTTTTCCAAAAGGAAAAGAAATTGTTGAAGACAAATTAGGTATTGAAAATGTTGGTGAGTAAAACTTAATATTATTTATATAACCCTTTAAAAGTTCAAAACTT
>JAUMDQ010000238.1:0-3889 GCA_032121715.1 Flavobacterium sp. | reverse complement strand
CCCGATACGTATTATCAAGTTCCCGATGCATATTATCAAGTTCCCGATACGTATTATCAAGTTCCCGATACGTTTTTAGAATTTTCCGATACGCATTATCTGATTTTTGCACAGTTAATCAAATCATAGTTAACTTTTAACGCTTAATTTTTGATTTTTTTATGTGTCTATGTGATTAAAAACTATTTTTGCAAAATGGATTCACATCAACATTTTATTTTACACAAACCACACGGATTTATCTCTCAGTTTATTTACGAACTAAAACGTAACAAGCGAAAACTTGGCGAATTATATGATTTTCCCGAAGGAACTATGGCTATTGGTAGATTAGATGAAGATTCGGAAGGCTTGTTATTACTGACAACTGATGGTATGATGAGCGAATTAGTCCGAAGTAAAAAAGTGGAAAAAGAATATTATGCGCAAGTCGATGGAATAATTACTGAGGAAGCTGTTGAACAACTAAAAAATGGTGTAGAAATTGGTTTTCACGGTAAAAAATATATCACTAAAAAGTGTCAAGCTAAATTAATTGACAATCCAACACATATTGGAGAAGGTAGAAGAATTCGAGACGAACGTCATGGTCCAACAAGTTGGGTTTCGATAACTTTAACCGAAGGAAAATTCCGCCAAGTACGAAAAATGACTTCAGCCGTTGGTTTTCCAACGTTGCGATTAATCCGAGTTCGTGTAGGAAATATTGAATTAGGCGATTTAAAAGCGGGTGAAGTGAAGGAGATTAAAGGATTTGATTATGAATAATTTATATTATAACGAAAGTCAGTATCCTGAAAAATTAAATATTTTTTATAGTAAGACAAATATACAGTTGGGTTTTCTTTTGTCTCTATTTTTCTTTGTTTTTGGGGTTTATCAACTTGTAAATAAAAATTATTTAGGAGCAATAATTATTTTAATTTCTTTGATTATTTTATTTTTCAATAATAAAAAAAGGAAAAGGTTACATAGTATTCTGTTGAGTATTTCAAATAAAGAAATTTACATTCGTGAAAAATATTGTTATGAATGGCAATATGTAAGTGGTGAGAAAATTGAAATAATCCAAAATGGAGATACTTCAGTGCAATATTTAACTTTCTACTATGAGGGAAGAAAGATAAAACTTAAAACGGATGATTTAGATTTTGATAGTAAGCAATTAGAAACAGCTTTAAAAGTTTACAGAAAACGTTTTGAAAACCCTATCTCACAATAAACTTACCATAAGTTTTATCAAAAACGATATGTTCATCTTTAAATAAAGTATCGAAAACACCTTTTTCTATTAAATTACAAGGTTGATCTTGAATGCAAAAATCTTCAGTCATTACAATCATTTCATCACTTAATTGAATCGCTAAATCGATATCATGTGTCGAAAATAAAATGCATTTATTGTTTTCGTTGGCTAATTTTTTCAACAATTTAAAAACCGCCACTTTGTGAAATAAATCTAAATGAGTTGTTGGTTCATCTAAAATAATTAGCGGTGTATCTTGTGCTAAAGCTCTTGCAATCATAACTTTTTGTAATTGACCATCGCTTATTTCGCTGTATTTTTTATATTGTAAATGACTAATGTTTGTGATTTTTATCGCTTCTTCAATATGATTGAAGTCGTTTTCTGTTAAGTTACCCATCCAATTTGTATAGGGATGTCGACCTAAAGCAATTAATTCCGAAACCGTTAAATTACTTGCGGGCAATTTTTCAGTAGTTACGATACTTAAATTTTGTGCTAATGATTCTGGAGAATACTCCGCTATTTTTTTATCGGAAAGAAAAACTTCACCATCCAAAGCAGGAATAATGGAAGTGATTGTTTTTAATAAAGTCGATTTTCCAATTCCGTTTCCACCAATTAAAGTAATTAATTTTCCGGCTTCTAATTCAATATTAATAGTAGAAGCAATTGGAATCTTACCTTTTTTAGAAGTATATCCGATGTTAAGATTTTCTGTTTTTAAGATGGAGGTTTTCATTACTTAGTTTTTTTATTTGAACCACATAGTTTTTAATAATTTCCTTTTGTATTTAGGCGCTTCGCTTGAAATAATTCTCTTAAGCTGTAAGTTGAATTTTTTATTTGAACCACATAGATTTAAATTTTTACTTTGTAGTTAAGGCGCTTCGCTTGAAATAAGTTCAGAGCATTTTATTTTTATTATTTTGAGTGAAACGTTTAAAATTAAATTTATTTTTTTCTATGTGGTTAAAAATATTTTGAATTTATCTAATTCCTTTCTTTCTAATAATTAACCAAATAACAACCGGTGCACCTAAAATTGAAGTAATCGCATTAATTGGAATAGTGAAATCTTGATTTGGCATTTGCGAAATTGTATCACAAACTAGCATCGTTATGGCTCCTAAAAGTAACGTCGCAATGAACAACGTTTTATGTTTACTTGTTTGAAAAATTAACTTCGCCATATGCGGGATGGCTAATCCAACAAATGCAATTGGACCCACAAATGCGGTTATCGTTCCTGCTAAAATGCTGGTTGCTAAAATGCTGATATTTCGCGTTCTTTTTATAGAGATTCCTAGACTTCTCGCGTAATTTTCACCTAATAATAAACCATCCAAGGGTTTGATAATCGTAAAACTTAAAATCAAGCCTATCGAAACTACAATCGTTAATAAATACACTTGATTTTGGTTCAAATTTCCTAAACTACCTAAGGTCCAAAAAGTAAATTTTTGTAATTGTTCCGCACTCGAAAAAGTAGTTAACACATTGATAATTGCACTCGTTAAACTGCTAAACATCAATCCTACAATCAAAATCGACATCGTGTCTTTTAATTTTGAAGCTACGAAGAAAACCAATAATAAAACTAAAAAACTTCCAAAGAAAGCACCAATTAATATTCCGTAATCATTCACTAAAAAATCTGCTACAAAAGTGGGCAATAAGAAAGAACCCATAATCACAATAGCAACGCCTAAACTTGCGCCAGAACTCAAACCTAAAACATAAGGGCCAGCTAATGGATTTCTAAATAAGGTTTGCATGATTAATCCAGAAATACTTAGTCCAACTCCAGTTAAAATAGCCACAATTGCTTTTGGAAATCTGTAATCTAAAATGATATATGTCCAAGTATGTTTTTCATGGGTTTGATGTATTAAAATTTCGCACACATCTCCTAACGGAATTAATACGTTTCCTAAAGCTAAATTCGCTAGAAAAGCTAAGATGAGCAAGGAAAATAATCCTATAAAAAGCGAGCTATTTTTGAACGGTTTTTGCATTTATTTGATTTTTGTAGCAAAAGTAAATTCGTAGTCTTTCATTAATTCTGGATGTAAAATTTTTATAAAATCTTTCAAAACTAAATCGGGACGAGATGGACTTTGTTCGTAATAGATTACGCCACCCGTTTTTCCTGTTTTGACTTCAAAACTATACACTTCTCCTTTTTTAAAGGCATCAAAAGCGGCATAATTTGGATTCATAGATTTCATATTGTCAAGTGAAATAAAACTACTAGTTATCCATTTTTCTGCGGCGTGAGCGGTTTCTAAAACTTTTTCAAAACCTAAAGGTGTACTTCCAGTTCCTTCCGTTTGTTTCCATAAATAATCACCTTTTGCATCTTTCATATAATAGGCTAACCAACTATTTCCATTCGGTACAAACCATTGATCTTGATATAAGGAACCTAATAAAATTGTCGGTTGTTTCTTTTGATTTTTGACTAAAGCTAATGTTTCATTATAGCTTTTTTCAATGGTGTTAAATATGTCATTCGCTTCTTTTTCTTTTCCGAATAAAGCGCCATATAATTTAATCCATTCTGCTTTTCCAAGTGGCGTTTGTTCCATCCAATCCGCTTGAATCACAATTTTAATTCCGTTTTGTTGTAAGTTTTTTAAG
>JAUMDQ010000237.1:0-10172 GCA_032121715.1 Flavobacterium sp. | reverse complement strand
CAATTAAATTATCATTTACATCAGAAGCATTTTCGGTTAAATTGGCAGAAAAAACAATGTGATTGGCAAAAACATTTTCTTGACGAATAGTTTGCCCGTCACCAATGTCTATTTTGCTTTGTGGTCTATCCGCAGAAACAACTAATAAAGGAATTTGACTGTAAAACGCTTCCGCAACAGCAGGATAATAATTCAACAATGCCGAACCCGAAGTACAAACTACCGCAACCGGTTTTTGCAATTGTTGTGCCAAACCTAAAGCAAAAAAGGCCGCACATCGCTCGTCGGCAATGCTATAACACTTAAAATCATCCTGATTGGTAAATCCGATAGTTAAAGGTGCATTTCTAGAACCAGGAGAAATTACAATATGTTGAATTTCTTTTTGACGAAAAATTTCAATGACAGCTTGCGCTAATGGTATTTTTGGGTATAAGTTGACTTTCAATTTATGAGATATGAAATTAAATTTTCAATTACAAATTTACAAATTTACCCACATTTTTTATACTTTTATGTCATAAATAAATACTAAAATGAACCCGATAATTAGAGCCTACAAAACCCAAGATTGCCCTGCAATATTAGAAATCATCAACGACCAAATTTTAAATGGTGTGGCTTTGTACGATTATCAACCGAGAACTTTAGTGCAACAATTGGCTATTTTTGATGATAAATTGCAAAAAGGCTTTCCAATTATTGTCGCAGAGATAAATAATCAAGTGGTTGGTTTTGGTTATTATAGCGAATTTCGTTTTAGAGAAGCGTACAAATTTACAGTGGAACATTCTGTTTATGCTAATAAAAACTACATTGGAAAAGGAATTGGCAATTTGTTACTAAACGAACTAATTGCTTTAGCAAAAAATCAAGGTTTACATACGATGATTGGCGTAATTGATTCGGAAAACGAAAGCAGTATAGCTTTTCACGAAAAATTTGGATTTGAAAAAGCTGGTTTTATTAAAGAATCTGGATTTAAATTTGATCGTTGGTTGCATTCTGTATTTATGCAGAAGATGCTTTAGTGAAGTTTAAAAAAAATTCCAAATTTCAATATATAGAAACTTGGAATTTTAACAACTTAACACTAAAATTTATTTTCCTTCAATCCAATTGGTGATTGAACTGTCGTTTGGTAACACTCTTGGTGAAATTACATCTACTAAATGTCCATTTTCGTCAATTAAATATTTCTGAAAATTCCATTCAACTGTACTATCTTCTAATCCGTTTTTGGCTTTTTGAGTTAGAAATTTATATATTTCATGCATATCGTTTCCTTTTACTGAAATTTTTTCCATCATTGGAAAAGTTACGCCATAATTCTTTTTACAAAACGCACCAATTTCAGCATTGGTTCCTGGTTCTTGCTCTCCAAAATTATTCGCTGGAAAGCCTACAATTACAAAGTTTTTATCTTGATATTTTTCGTAAATCGCTTGTAATTGTTCGTATTGAGGTGTTAAACCACATTCTGAAGCCGTATTAACAATTAGTATTTTCTTCCCTTTTAAAGAAGCGAAATCAAATTCGTTTCCTGATAAATCTTTTACTTTAAAAGTATGTATTGAACCTTGTTCCATAGTATTAATTTTAGATGTTTCTGAGGAAGTAGTTTCGTTTGTATTTTCAACAAAATGTTCCCAATTTTCTGCTTTTTTTTCTTCGGTTTTTGTATTACAAGCCAATACAACAAGTACGATTCCTGTGAAAGTGTGAAATAATTTCATAAACAAATATTTTTATTTCTCAAATGTATGAAAAGATACAGAAAACAAAAGTTAATGTTGTATTAAAAGTAAAACTAATAATAAACATACAGCAATACATTTTTATCTGATTTATCTAAAATATCTTGAATTCGTAAATAGAATTTTTCGTTTAACATCGGACAACCCCAACTTAAAATAATTGGAGACAATTGTTCTTCATACGGCATTCTTTTATGCGAATGCAAAACTATATTTCTTAAAAAAGCATTACTATTTGTAGTGTCTAAGCCATACATTTTATAAGCTTTCCCAAAAGTTCCGTTATACGAATTTCCAATATAATACTTCCCTAGAGATGTCATTAAAGAACCGTCCGTATTACTAAATTGCAATTCACCTGTTGCAGTTGCTGAACCTGATCCATGAGCCACTAAACCCGAATCTGTAATTTTATTTTTCTTGGCATCAAATACAAAAAAACGATACTTATTTGATGGAATTCTCATATCTAAAAGAAAAAACACCTCTTTATTGTATTTGGAATTTTTCTTTAGAAAAGATTTTATTTCTTCGGCTTTACTTACAGTTTTATCAACAACATTTTTCGGCGTTTTAATATCAATTGAGGTGTCTTTTAAATAGAAATTACACAAAAGTGCGATTCCTAAAATTGATAAAATGACAATTGCTTTTTGTTTCATAATTAAAAATGTTTATTAAGAAATTAACGATAAAAAAGTGAAATTATTATATAAAAAAACCTGACAGTTGTTGAAATCTGTCAGGTTTATATTGAAAAGTAAACTTTATATTTATTTCTTTTTGTAAAATCTTCTAAACTGAAAGTAAGCTATTGCAGAAATAGCCAAAACAACTGATAATGCATAGGCATAATAAATCACATTTTGCTGTTCACCAGAAGCGTAAGAGTGTAAGCCACTTAAATGGAAATTCACTCCAAAATACGTCATTAAAATACTCGCAAAAGCTAAAACAGACATGAAGTTATAAGCAAACAATCCACGTAAAGCAGGCACAAATCGGGCGTGAATTACAAAGGCGTAAACCATAATACTAATTAATGCCCAAGTTTCTTTTGGATCCCAACCCCAATAACGACCCCAACTTTCGTTCGCCCATTGTCCGCCTAGGAAGTTTCCAATCGTAAGCATAACTAAACCAACAGTTAAAGCTAATTCGTTGATATAAGTGATTTCTTTGATATTCAATTCCATTTTGGCTTTGTTCTTTTTATTCGTGAAAATCATCAAGAACAAAGAAACTAATCCTAAAATCATAGCAAGGGTAAATGGTCCGTAACTTGCTACAATAACTGCCACGTGAATCATTAACCAATACGAATTTAAAACCGGTTGTAAGTTTGCAATACTTGGATCCATCCAATTCCAATGCGCCACCATTAAAATCATAGAAGTTACAAAAGCTGTTGAAGCCACTGTTAATTCTGATTTTCTTCCGAAAGCCACACCAAAAAACATGGTTGCCCAAGCTACATAAATCATACTTTCATAAGCATCCGACCAAGGTGCGTGACCCGAAATATACCAACGAACAATTAATCCAGCTAAATGCAAAATGAAAAGTAAAATAATAGTTGCGTGGAAAAACTTCACTACATAATTTACCCATTTCTTTTTGTTGAAAATTTGAACAATCACGAATACGAACATTAAAACTCCAGCATACATGTACCAAGAGAATAATTTTTTGAATATATCGTATTTATTATATTGAATTTCAGCTTCTAATTTATCTTCCGAAAGCATTACTTTTCCGCCAAATTCTTTTTGAAATTTTGACAAACCAGTTAATAAACTTTCTGCATTTTTATAATCTTTTGATTGTGATGCTCTTGCTGCTTCACCGAAATAAAATGGAATAATATTTTTAACCGTATCTAAATTTGTTTTCGTTGGATGTTGCAATTCTAAATAAGAAGCCCATTTATTATTGGCATCTTTTGGAAGCGGGAAAAATCGTAAAATTTGTCCGCTAATTGCCGAATATAATAAGTTTACCTTTTTATCAGCATCTAAGAAATCTTTTTGAAACTGATCTGGAACAGCAACTTTATACGCTTCGTCTGTTTGTTTTTGTAATTTATAATTTCCGTAATCATCGAAAAAACTGATTAGTGGCGCATATTTTGCGTCTTTATCTACCCCAATAATTTTACGAATGCTGTCGTTTCCTCTTTTTAAATAAATAATTGGAATTTGGTACCAAAACTCAGGAAATTGGTTCATCGAAATTAAAACCTGATCAGATGTAAATCCTTCAAACGTATCATTTTTAGATACTTTTCGTAATAATTCAGAGGAGAAGGTATTGACAGGTTTCATTCTTCCGCTATAGTCTTGAATCACTAATCTTCCGAATTTTTCTGCATGTTCTGCCGAAACCATATATTTTCTGATCTCTTTTAAAGATTGTTCTACCGTTGGCATTTTTGGTTTTGTAACCGAAGAAGTTTCATGCTGATGCGGTTCTGTTCCATGATTATGTCCGTCATGATTCGTATGCTCTTCTTGAGCGAAACCAACTAACCCGAAGAAAAATAAAAGTACTGATAAAGCCGCTTTTTTCGCACGTATTTTATCTAATTTCACTTTTAAATCGTTAAATCTGGTATTTTTGTCGAATAAAATGGCCATCATGGCAAAATACAATAAGAAATAACCAATGTAACTAATCCAAGTTCCCCAGAAATCGTGACTTACAGAAAGTACGGTTCCTTTTTCGTCTTCATCAAAACTAGCTTGAAAAAATCGGAAACCTTTATAATCCAAAACGTTATTCATAAAAACGCTGTCTTTGAAACTTTCTTTTCCGTTTAACACTTCAATTTTACTTTTAAATGCAGAATAACTTTTTTCTGTTCCAGGTTGTTTTTCAGCAATAAAATCGTCTAACTTTATAGAAAAAGGCAAATTATGTACTTTACTTCCATACATTAAAGTAAAATCTAATTTCCCTATTTTAAAACTTTTTGGTTCACCTTGTTTTCCTTTAGAACCGGTTAAAGTAACTATTTCTTCTTTATTTTGAGAAGTCACTTTTACTACAATCGCGTCATCTGTTTTTTTATCTTTATAGTCGTTATTGGATGCTAAAACTACTTCTCCATTTTGAGCTAATTCTGGAAACACAAACTGACTTCCTCCAGCATTATACAATGAGCGGAACATCAACGGACTTGCTTTATCTTTCGAAATTGTACCTTGAAACTTATCAGCCATTCGCATAAAATTTCCATCAAAAGGAGTTTGAATCGTATAAGCTTCAGAAATTTTTGTAATATTTACAGCACCTTGAGTGAATTTATTGAACGCAAATAATACGTTACTTATGTTTTTCACTTCGCCATCACGTAAAAAATGCTCTTTTCTACTTCCTCCGCTAGCTTCCACTAATTTGATATATAAATCGCCTTTTGCATTTGGTTTAAATGTTTGAGACGCATTCATAATAAATTCTTGCAATTCAATTTTATATGGAATATCCGAAAATTCGTCAGAATAACTAAATGAATTATTTACAGCCTGAGAAAGTAATAATTGATTTTCAGTTGTTTTACGTTTCATTTCACCTTTATAGTCCCCATCTACAAAAGTGGTTAAATGCGGCATATCTGAATACACCATATTTGCTGTAGCGCCTTCACGGATTGGCATTAAACCTTCGTAACTGATATATCTTGTTACAAAAGCACCAATTATTATAAAAATCCACGACAAGTGTAACAATAAAGTGGCCCATTTTTCTCTTTTATGCAATTGGTAACGTTTAATGTTTCCGAAAAAGTTAATTAAGAAAAACAACATAATGGCTTCAAACCACCAGGTATTGTAAACTAAAATTCTAGCAGTTTCTGTATTATATGCATCTTCAATGAATGTTCCTGCTGCCATTGCTGCTGCAAAACCAATAAACAAAAGTGCCATCAAGCGAGTAGAATATAGAGCGGAAAGTAATTTTTGTAACATAAAATGTTGTCTTTTTTTTAAGTAGTGCAAATGTACAGAATTGAAAATAAAGATTAATTATTTTAACTAAATTTAATAAATGTTGGAATTTTACTAATACAACATTTTCACTTCTTTAATGTCAAAAAGTTTCAAACTATCATCTTCTAATTCAATTTGCAATAACCCGTTTGGCAAAACTTGTTTGATAATTCCCATGAATTTTGTGTTCGAATTGTCTTCAAAAGCCATTGGCACATTTTTTTTGAATAAATTTTCGTGATACACTTCCCAAAAATAAGTTGCACCTTCGTTTTTATACAAATTAATGTTGTTTTGAAATTGATTTAAGAAAGTCAACAACACTTCCTCTTTATGCCATTCTTGACCTGAAATATTTCTTAAAGAACTCGCTTGTGGCAAATTATCAAAGTTTTCTTGGTTCACATTTATGCCAATTCCGATGACAGAAAGTATTTCTGAATTGCTTTTAAACTGATTTTCAATTAAAATGCCACAAATTTTCTTTTTATCTGCCAAAATGTCGTTTGCCCATTTTATAGTTAAACTCGGAATTTTCAAATTAGAAAACGTTTGAAATAAACTTACTGCAACTACAACATTTAAATTGAAAACTTCTTCAAAATTCAGTAGCACATCTTTAATTAAAACGCTGAATGTAAGGTTTTTACCGCTTTCTACTTCCCAATTTGCACCACGTTGTCCTCTTCCATTAGTTTGATTTTCAGCCACAACAACTGTGAAATTTTCAACGGTTTGTTTCGAAGTTAATTCTTTTAAATAGCTGTTTGTAGAATCAATGGCAGGGAGTTTGATAATATGCATATAAGAAATTTTGTTATTACTTAATTGAAGTTACAAAAATAAAGACAAAAAATGATACCTTTGCACAAAACGAATAAATAATAGATGACGAAAAATATTAGCACAGATGATTTACTAGCAAGTATCATCAAAGGAATAGAAGATGTAAAAGGATTAGATATTGATATTCTTGATTTAAGAGGAATTGACAATAGTGTTTGTGATTATTTTGTAATTTGCAATGGTAATTCAAATACCCAAGTAAATGCAATTGTAGGTTCAATACAAAAAGGCGTGTCTAAAGAATTAAAAGACAAACCTTGGCATGTTGAAGGAACTGACGTTGGAGAATGGGTATTAATGGATTACGTAAATGTAGTAGTTCATGTATTTCAAAAACACATTAGAGAGTATTATAACATTGAAAGTCTGTGGGGTGATGCAAAAATCACTTCAATAGAAAACAAATTCTAAACCAATTATGTCAGAAAAAGAAAACGAAAACAAAAACAAGCCAGTTATTAAAGTTGTAAAACTTGGTCCTTGGTTTTTTCCAATATTAGCCGTTTCAATAATTTTATTAATCAACTTTTTTAATGGTGGTTTCGATATGAATTATCCGAAATCGACTTCTATTTCTTCTTTTTATGATTTATTGAACAAAAATCAAATTGAAAAAGTAGACATTTTAACAAGTACTTCTGGCAATACTGCAGAAATTACTTTGAAAAAAGCTGCTTTTAAAAGTTCTACAGACAAAGAATTAAAGAAAGTAACACAAGAAAAAGGTCCACATTATTTAGTAAAAGATGTTGGAAGTTTAGAGTTATTTCAAAAAAGGTTAGAAGAAGCTAAAAGCAAAAATCTAATTTCTGTTTACGATTTAAAACCTACAAGTAATTGGGGTGAATGGATTGGATTGTTATTACCAACCTTAATTTTTATTGGATTTTTCTATTTCATTTCGAAAAGAATGTCTGGTGGCGCAGGTGGTGGTGGTCAAATTTTCAGTATCGGAAAATCGAAAGCGAAACTATTTGACGAAAAAAACGATGTGAAAGTTACTTTTGAAAACGTTGCTGGATTAGAAGGTGCTAAAGAAGAAATACAAGAAATTGTTGAATTCTTAAAAACACCTGAAAAATATACAAGTATTGGTGGTAAAATCCCAAAAGGAGCCTTATTAGTTGGACCTCCAGGAACTGGGAAAACCTTATTAGCCAAAGCTGTTGCCGGTGAAGCTAACGTACCTTTCTTCTCCTTATCAGGTTCTGATTTTGTGGAAATGTTCGTAGGTGTTGGAGCTTCTCGTGTGAGAGATTTATTCAAACAAGCCAAAGACAAAGCCCCTGCTATTATTTTTATTGATGAAATTGATGCAGTTGGTAGAGCTCGTGGTAAAAACAATATGTCTGGAAGTAATGACGAAAGAGAAAACACGTTAAATCAGTTACTAACTGAAATGGATGGATTTGGCACCAATTCAAACGTAATTGTATTAGCTGCAACTAACAGAGCTGACGTTTTAGATAAAGCATTAATGCGTGCGGGTCGTTTCGACAGACAAATTTATGTAGACTTACCAGATATTAGAGAACGTGCTGCCATTTTTGAAGTACATTTAAAACCTATTACAAAATCAGAAACATTAGATGTGGAGTTTTTAGCGAAACAAACGCCTGGTTTTTCTGGAGCAGATATTGCAAATGTATGTAATGAAGCCGCTTTAGTAGCTGCACGAAAAGACAAAAAAGCCGTTGATAAACAAGATTTCTTAGATGCCGTTGACAGAATTGTTGGTGGTTTAGAAAAGAAAAATAAAATTATTACTAAAGAAGAGAAGCACGCTATTGCCATTCACGAAGCTGGTCACGCAACCGTAAGTTGGATGTTGAAACACGCCGCTCCTTTAGTTAAAGTTACCATTGTACCTCGCGGACAAAGTTTAGGTGCTGCTTGGTATTTACCAGAAGAAAGACAAATCGTAAGAACAGAACAAATGTTAGACGAAATGTGTGCTACAATGGGCGGAAGAGCTGCTGAAAAAGTAGTTTTCGATAAGATTTCAACTGGCGCATTGTCAGATTTAGAAAAAGTAACCAAACAAGCTCGTGCCATGGTTACTGTTTATGGTTTAAATGATAAAATTGGAAATATTACCTATTACGATTCATCTGGACAATCTGATTATAATTTTTCAAAACCGTATTCAGATGATACCGCAAAAGTTATTGATGCAGAAATATCCGGTTTAATTGAAGAACAATACCAAAGAGCGATCTCAATTTTAACAGAGAACAGAACAAAATTAGAAGCTTTAGCTGATATTTTAATTGACAAAGAAGTTATTTTTAAAGACGATTTGGAAACTATTTTCGGAAAAAGACCTTTTGATATTGAAGAAGCTAAACCTGAAACAATGTCGGAAATTATTTCAGAAACAAATTCAGAAATTACACCCGAATAAGTTATTAACAATCTATTGTATAAAAAATCTTAACCTAGAAGTAATTTTAAGTTAAGATTTTTTTATATTTGATGCTTAAGAATGTTTACAGATTTAAAATGAATATTTTCAAAAAAATATTTGGCAATCAAGACGACACCGATAATACGGAGAAAAACGTTAATAAAAGCCAATATACACCAGACATTAATACGCCAGTAGACGAATTATTTACCATTAACTTTAAAAATAATGGTGGAAAATTCATTTATTGTTCTAGTATGAGTGAGGTTCACGATAACTTTGAAAATATTTTAGAAGAGAATGATTGGTTTGAAAATCAAGTAAAATGTTTTGATTCAAGATTATTTCACTTTTTAGATGAAAACAGATTAGAATACAAAAACGCGCCAAACCCAACTTTCTTCTTTACCCCTTGTGAAAACTTAATTGCCGATGAAGGTTCTATCCTATTCTCATCGAAACAATTAAAACAACACAAAATAGACGAATTACCAACTAATATTATTGTATTTGCTTCCACTAGTCAATTAACCATGACAAAAGGTGATAGTTTAAGAAACATCAAAAACAAATACGACAAAGAATACCCAACAAATATTACCGCAATTAAGTATTTTGAAAAAACTAAAGAAGAAGATTTTCTTCACTATGGTAGTTGTCACAAAAACTTATACTTAATACTACTAGAAGATTTATAATAATGAGTGAAAATCTAACAAGAGCTAGTAGTGGTGCAGTTTATATTGCATTACTTATATTTTGCACACTTTTTTCGCCAATTAGCTTTCATATTTTATTCACTGTTTTTATGTGTTTAAGTATTTATGAATTTTCAAAAATGACCAATTACAAATACTATTACCTATTTGCTATTGGAGGAATCTTAATCTCAGTATTGTTTTTTATAAGTCAGCTTCCGCCAGCGAATTTAATTTATATCGCCATAGGTTGCGTGGTTTTTAACATCTTGTTGTTGTTCAATTTATTTAAAGACAAATCGTTTCATAAATATCACAAAACGTATAGTCATTTATTTTTATATATTACTTTGCCTTTTATTTTATTGTTATCAATACCAAATTTCATTAATCCAGCTAAATACGAAATTGTTTTAGCCATTTTTATTATGATTTGGTGTAATGATACTTTTGCTTATTTAGTTGGCAAATCAAT
>JAUMDQ010000236.1:16152-18141 GCA_032121715.1 Flavobacterium sp. | reverse complement strand
ACTTTTTGCCATATGCTATCAGTCATTACATATTTTTACAGATGAAGCCCATCATTTTCATGATGAGGTAACTCAAGAACACACTTCTAAAACGCATTTATCACCCGATAATCATGAAGATTGTCCCGTCTGTGATTTTGAATTTGCAGCATTTTTATCTTCAGATATTTATGTATTAAATTTATTTTCTCCCCAACCAAAATTCCATTTTTCTAACACATACGAATCTATCGTAAAAGAAAAGGAATTTTTATATTTTTCTCATCGAGGTCCACCTGTAGTATAAGTTTATTTATGCTGTTCCGAATTTTGGAATCAGTATGTAATTTTTGTTTCACTATTTTGAAATTTTTACCACGAATTCACAAATTAATATGTGATTCTTGGTATGAAAATTCGAATATGTATCGTCGTCATCGATACTAATTATTTACCACAATTTATTAATTCGAAAAATTCGAAAATTCGTGGCTAATGAATAATTACAAAAATTCAGTAAAACTTTTTTAAATTTTAAACTTATACACATGCGAAAATATATTTTTCTCATCATTTTGATGGGCTTTACAACCATGGGCTTTGCTCAAAACTCTATTTCAGGAACGATTAAAAATCAAAATAATGAGCCCGTTTCTAATGTTGAAATTTCGATTTCAGATGCCAATATTCAAACTAAATCCAATGAAAAAGGACAGTTTGAAATTAAATCGGAACAAATAGCTATCGGAAATCAAGAACAAAAAATTCTAGATATTATCTTAGAAGAAGAACAACATCACATTGATGAAATTTTGGTTTCTTCAGTTTTCAATAAAACACAAAACGAAAATGTGGTAAAAATTGATCATATTAATCTAAAACAAATTCAAAATGAAGGCGCCATAAACCTTTCAGATGCTTTGGCTACCAATCCTGGAGTTAGTGTGGTTTCGACTGGAGTTTCAATCGGAAAACCTGTAATTCGTGGATTAAGCGGAAATCGCGTTTTAACATATGCTCAAGGAATTCGATTAGAAAACCAACAATTTGGGGAAGAACACGGTTTAGGATTAAACGTCAACGGACAAGAAAGTGTGGAAATCATAAAAGGTCCAGCTTCTTTATTATACGGTTCAGATGCGATGGGTGGCGTTTTGTATTTTAATCCAGAAAAATATGCGGCTAATAATAAAACAGAATTAGCTGTAAATCAGGTTGTAAATAGTAATACACAAGGCTCAAATAGCTCGGTAACGTTAAAAGCTTCGGAAGAGAAATTTAAGTTTTTGGTTCAAAATAATTATACGACTCACGCTGATTATAAAACACCAAATGGTGAAACGGTTGTGAATACACGTTTTATTGAAAAAGATTTTAAAATCGGAACTTCTTTCGGAACTTCAAGATATGTAGCTGATTTTCGTTACAATTATAATGATTTAAATTTAGGCTTACCAGAAGAAGACATTGAAGATTCAAGATACAGAACACCTTTATTTCCAAGTCAGAGAATTGAAAATCATTTGTTGAGTTTCAATCAGAAAGTATTCTTTAAAAAATCAAAATTAGAAGCCACTGCAGGTTATGTTTTTAATGACAGAAAAGAGTTAGAAGGTGTGGACGAAATCGCACTTTTTATGAAATTGAAAACGTTTAATTATAATGTGAGATATTATTTACCTGATTTTGGAAAATTTGAAACGATAATCGGTTTTCAAGGAATGAATCAAGAAAATAGAAATTTCGGAGAAGAAAGATTGATTCCAGACGCTAAAATTGCTGATGTTGGTTTTTTCGGAACTTCACAATATAAATTCAATAAAAACCTGTTACAATTTGGGGTACGATACGATTTTAGAAATGTAAACATAGAAGAATTTGGTGAAATCGGAACAGAAGGTTCCTTTCAAAAATTGGATAAAGATTTCGAAAGTATCAACGCTTCATTCGGATTTAAAACAGAAATTACAGAAAAAATTACGACAAGAATTAACATCGCAACCGGTTTCA
>JAUMDQ010000236.1:0-16142 GCA_032121715.1 Flavobacterium sp. | reverse complement strand
AATTGGAAATCCAAATTTAAAAAACGAACAAAATTTCCAAATTGATTTGAATGTCGATTATAACGCGGAACATTTCGATTTTTTCGCAAACGGATTTTACAATAATATTCATAATTACATTTTTATTTCGCCAAATGGAAATGTTATTGATGATAATTTTGTGTACGATTATTTACAAAATAACGCGGTTTTATTTGGTGGAGAAACGGGAATTCACTTGCATTTACATGATATTGATTGGTTACACATGACAAGCAGTTATGAAATAGTTATCGGACAATTAAATAATAATTCTAGTTTGCCTTTAATTCCTGCTAATCAATGGAAAAACAATTTTAGAGCGAATTTTGATGTATCGAAAAACCTAAAAAATAGTTTTATTTTCTTGCAAGCGAATTACACATTCAACCAAAATAATATTAGTGAATTTGAAACGAAAACTAACGATTATTTACTGCTTTCTTCAGGTGTTGGAACGGACATTCAATTGAAAAAATCGAAATTCAACCTATATCTTACAGCTACAAATCTTTTAAATAAAGAATATGTCGCACATTTATCTCGCTTAAAAGCAGACGGAATTTACAATATGGGAAGAAATATAGTTTTAGGTGTAAATTTTAATTTGTAGAAACTATATATTTGTAACACAACAAAACAAACACGAATGAAAAAAACAATCATTTTTGCAACTTTAATTAGTTCAGTCGGAATTATGGCTCAAAATAAAATTACATATCCAAAAACAAAGAAAATAGACCATAAAGATGTTTATTTTAATACAGAAGTTACTGATCCTTATCGTTGGTTAGAAGACGATAGAAGTGCGGAAACAGAAAGTTGGGTAAAAGCACAAAATGTAGTTACTTACAAGTATTTAGAACAAATTCCATTCCGAAAAAATATTAAAGCTAGAATGGAAAAACTGTGGAATTACGAAAAAATTTCTGCACCATTTGTAGAAGGAAAATACACGTATTTCTATAAAAATAACGGACTTCAAAATCAATCTGTTTTATTTAGAAAAGAGGCGAATGGAAAAGAAGAAGTTTTTTTAGATCCAAATACGTTTTCAAAAGATGGTTCGACATCTTTAGCCGGAATCAATTTTACAAAAGATGGAAGTTTAGTAGCCTACCAAATTTCAGAAGCGGGTTCCGATTGGCGAAAAGTAATTGTTTTAAATGCAGTTACAAAAGAAAAAATTGGCGAAACGTTAGTCGATGTGAAGTTCAGCGGCGTTTCTTGGTATAAAAATGAAGGGTTTTATTATTCAAGTTACGACAAACCAACTGGTAGTGAACTATCTGCCAAAACAGATCAACATAAATTATATTATCATAAATTAGGAACAGCTCAATCAGCTGATAAAGTGGTTTTTGGTGGTGATATAAAAAGAAGATATGTTGGTGGAAGTGTTACAGAAGATAATTTATATTTGGTAATTTCTGCTGCTAATGCCACAAGTTCTAACGAACTGTATTTAGTAGATTTAACCCAACCGAAATTTGAGATTAAAACTTTAGTTGATAACATGGTTTATGATTATGATATTATCGACAATCGTGGAAGCAAATTATATGTGATTACGAACAACAATGCGCCGAACAAAAAAGTAATGATTATTGATGCGAATAATCCGGAATTGCCAAATTGGTTAGAATTCATTCCAGAAACAGAAAATGTGTTATCTGTTTCAACTGGTGGTGATTATATTTTTGCAAATTATATGAAAGATGCCATTTCTGTTGTGAAACAATACGATTTCGATGGTGCTTTAATTACAGAAGTAAAATTACCTGGAATTGGAACTGCTTCTGGTTTTGCAGGTAAGAAAGAAGAAAAAACGTTATATTATTCTTTTACGAATTATACAACTCCAAGTTCTATCTATTCATTTGATGTAAAAACAGGAAATTCTGCTGTATATCAAAAACCTAAAGTAGATTTTAAATCAGAAAATTACGAATCGAAACAAGTATTCTATATGTCGAAAGATGGAACTAAAATTCCAATGATCATCACACATAAAAAAGGATTGAAATTAAATGGAAAAAATCCAACTATTTTATATGGTTATGGTGGATTTAATGTGAGTTTAACACCTGCTTTTAGTATTTCAAATGCCGTTTGGTTAGAAAACGGTGGCGTTTATGTAGTCGCGAATTTACGTGGCGGTGGTGAATACGGAAAACAATGGCATAATGGAGGAATTCAATTAAAAAAGCAAAATGTTTTTGATGATTTTATTGCTGCTGCCGAATATTTAATCGCACAAAAATATACGTCATCTCAATTTTTAGCCATAAAAGGCGGTTCGAATGGCGGTTTGTTAGTCGGAGCAACCATGTTGCAACGTCCAGATTTATTTAAAGTCGCGTTGCCTGCTGTTGGTGTTTTAGATATGTTACGTTATCATACTTTTACAGCTGGAGCAGGTTGGGCTTACGATTATGGAACATCAGAACAAAGCGAAGAAATGTTTCAATACATCAAAAAATATTCGCCGGTTCATAATGTGAAATCAGGTGTAAATTATCCTGCAACTTTAGTAACAACCGGTGATCATGATGATAGAGTAGTGCCAGCACATAGTTTTAAATTTGCGGCTGAATTGCAAGATAAATATAAAGGTTCTCAGCCAATGTTAATTAGAATTGATGTCAATGCCGGACACGGAGCTGGAAAATCAACAGATGCTATCATAAATGAGCAGGTTGATATGCAAGCTTTCACATTGTATAATATGGGAATCAAAAAAGTTAAGAAATAAAGAAAACGTTAGATAAAGAAAAGGCTGCCATTGGCAGCCTTTTTATTTTAAAAATTATCTCCGTTTAATAACCTTCCTACACCACCTAATACACTTCCTTCTTCTTTTCCACCGCCGTTTTGTGGTGCGTTAGCTAAAATTCTACCCGCTAATCTGCTAAAAGGTAACGATTGCACAAACACTGTTCCTGGTCCGCGAAGTGTAGCATAAAACATTCCTTCTCCACCAAAAATGGTGTTTTTTACTCCGCCAACCATTTCAATATCAAAATCAACATCTTGTGTGTAACCTACTACACAACCTGTGTCAATTCTCATGACTTCACCAGGCGCTAATTCTTTTTTAGCTAAAGTTCCACCAGAATGTACAAATGCTAAACCGTCACCTTCAATTTTTTGCATGATAAAACCTTCGCCACCAAATAAAGCTCTTCCAATTTTTTTAGAAAATTCAATGCCAACCGAAACGCCTTTTGCCGCACACAAAAAAGCATCTTTTTGACAAATGAATTTTCCGTTGTAAGCTTTCAAATCAATAGCAATAATTTTACCAGGATAAGGCGAAGCGAAAGAGACTTTCTTTTTCCCGTTTCCTTGGTTTTGAAAGGCTGTCATAAACAAACTTTCACCTGTTAAAACACGTTTTCCTGCTGAAAGTAGTTTTCCCATAAATCCAGCTTGTTCTTGCTGACTTCCATCACCAAAAATGGTTTCCATTTTGATACCATCTTCCATCATCATAAATCCGCCAGCTTCAGCAATAACTACTTCTTGTGGATCTAATTCAATTTCTACATATTGCATTTCTTCCCCATAAATATGGTAATCTATTTCGTGAGCATTCATAGTTTTTCAGTTTTAGTTTTTTTAAATTAGTAGAAGAATTTGTAAAATGTTACACTTTTAAATTAGATTATTCTATCCGTAAAATTACGCAACGGTGTTGAATGAACAACTTTCAAAATAACAATTGTTAAATCCACAATAAGTTTATTTCTATTTGTTATATTTGGGGTAACTTAACTTAATAATCATTCGTTTTGAAGAAGATTTTATTTTTACTGACATTTTTGTCAATTACTGCATTTGCACAAGAAAAAAAATACCAAAGTTTGTTTTGGGAAATTTCTGGAAACGGATTAACCAAAAAATCCTATATGTACGGAACTATGCACGTTTCCGACAAGGTTTCTTTTCATCTATCGGATTCATTTTTTGAAAAATTATTAGCTTCGGATTTTATTGCTAACGAAAGCGAACCGAATACTTGGACCGAATTATACGATTTATTTGGATTTTACAGATCAACAAAAACGAATGGAAATTTTTACTCTAATTTTTATACGTCACCTATTGAAAAAGATAATTTAACTTCTCTTTTTAGAGGTTCTAATTACAATTTAATTGGCTTGTTATCTCGAACCAATCAAGCCAATCAAGAATACCAAGAAGAAACGTATTTAGACATGTTCATCTATAGAACAGGAAAAAAATATGGTAAAAAAACTTTAGGCTTAGAAAACGTAAAAACCACCACTTTAAACATCGAAAAAGCGCAAGCTGAAATGGATAGAAGTGAAGTAGACGGAAACAAACAAGCGTTTTTAAAAATCTTAAAAAAGCGTTCTTATGCTGAGGTTTTGAGAGATGCGTATAGAGAAAAAGATTTAGATTTAATTGATACTTTAAACATGCTATCTTCTCCAAAATCTTACAATAAAGCGATGCTTTTTGATAGAAACGAAGTGATGTCTAAAAGTATGGATTCTATCATGAAAACAGGAAGTTTGTTCGCCGCAGTTGGTGCCGCTCATTTACCTGGAAAAAACGGAATGATTGAAATGTTACGTAAAAAAGGATATACCGTAACACCAATTATTTCTGACTATACGGAAAAAGGAAAAAAACTTAAAAAACAAATTGAAGAGTATTTTGTAAAACCGGTTTTTGAAGTGAATACGACTTCAGATGAAATGGTTTCATTGCCTTTATTTCCTTTGGTGTTGAAAAATGAAGAAAATTTAGAATCTCCAGATTTAGGAAATGGGGGTTACATCAACGTAAAACGTATGTTGTTGAAAGATTTCATCAGTAAAAAAGATGAAAAATTTAATCATAAAACATTAGACAGTTTGTTTTTCGAAAACATACCTGGAGAAATTTTAGAGAAAAAAGCGTACCAGGAAAAAAACAATTTTGTGTACGATATTAAAAGTAAAACTAAAACAGGTAAAAACGAAAGATATAGATATTACATTACGCCACTTGAAATTATTGCTGTAATTATGAGTGGTGAAGGCGATTATGTGAGGAAATATGAAGATGAGGTGTATAACAACATTAAAATCAAATCGTACAAACAAGAATTTGTAAATATTGTTCCTAATAAACAAAATTTTAAAGTTAAAATGCCTTCGTATTATTCGTTTGTAGGAAATAAAAACGATAATAAGAAACTAGAAGACACTGAAATTTACGCTTTCGATGAGCAAGAAAACGCGCACTATTTTTTAATGGAAAGCACGTTAATGGATATTTCTAATTTGGAAGATTCAGAATACGAATTGAAAAGAATGCATTACGAATTTTATAACGCACACGAATTAGATTCTACGCAAACGCATTTCGATAAAAATAAGTTTGAATTTATTTCTCAATCTAAATTGAAAGAGAAAAATGTTCATTTGAAATCTGTATTAAAAGGAAATAAATATTATTTGTTGGGAACTGTAAATGCGTCTAAAAATAAAGTTGATGCGTTCTTCAATTCCTTTGAAATTACAAATGCGAAAGAAGAAATTGTGTATAAAACGTTTAAAGATTCTACAGCACATTTTTCAGTAGAAATTCCGAAACAACAAAACGAATATTTAGATTTTAAATTCGATAGAAAAAAACGATATGATGATGCCGATAAAACCAATCATTTTGAAGTCAAATTTAAAACATTCGAAATATTTTCTCCAAATAAAAATGTAGTTGAAATTACGTATTCTCAACCACATAGATATGAAAGTTATGCCGTTTTAGATTCGTTATTTAATAGAGTTAAGAAAAATATTACGACAGATTTTGAATCTAGAAAATTCTCAGAAAACAACGATTTTAGTAATGTTGATTATGCTACAGCTGTTGTTGAAGCAGTAGCTGTTGACGCATCAAGTTTGACTTCAGTAGCAACTTTAAACGACGAAAAAAAGGGAGAAAAATTCAATCCGTTAGATTATAAATCAACAACTTGGGATAAAACATTAGCGTTATCAACGAACCAAAAATTAGATTTAACCAATGAAAAATTCCTTAAGGATGAAGTGAATGATTATTATGTATATGAAGTTCTAGCTACAAAACCCAAAAGTATACAAGCTATTAAATATAAAATCGTACTTAAAAAAGGTGAATATTATACGATTGCAACGTTAGTAGACAAGAATTATAAAAACGATAATCCGTTTATTGAAAAAGTGTTTAACACCTTTAAAGTAGATGATAAAATTACATCAAGAACCTTTTTCGAAAACAAATTCAGCCTTTTTGAAGAAGATTTAAATAGCGAATACGACAGCATTAGATATTCTGCAATAAAATCTTTTAGCGATTTAAGAATTGTAGAAGCTGATTTTTCTAAATTGAAAGCCTTAATTGAAAACTTCGAATTTCGTAAAGAAGAAACAGAATTTAAAGGTGATTTATATGAAAAAATTGGTACCTTAAAATCGGCAGAAGTGATTCCGTTTTTAGAGCAAGCTTATAAAGCACAAGACGTTTCTACACAAACACAATTTTCAATTTTAAGAGCATTAACGTTTCAAAAAAGTAAAATCGCGTACAAAAAAATTGCAGAATTGTTAGAGTACGATTTACCGATTTCAGATAGTTATGTGATCACTGGCTTGTTTAATTTGTTTACTTCGGATCTGGAAAATTCACAAGTTTTATATCCAAATATTTTAGAATATTATAGTATTAACGAGTTTCACGAACCAATTGTAGATTTTGTAAAAGTGTTATTGAATTCAGAAAAAGCACAATCTAAAAAGCTAAAATCGTACAAAAAAATGTTGTTGACTAATGCAAAATTAGAATACAAACGATTGTTAAGTTGGAAATCTGAAGATGAAGCTAGCGAAGACGATGAATATAATTATAGAGATGAAGATGGTGCGCCAGTTGACGCTTTGAATAGTTATTTGTCTATTTTATATCCGTTTAAAAACGAAAGTGACATCAGTCAATTGTATCAAAAAGCAGAGAAATTAAATATCGACGATTTAAATATTGCTATTGCAAACAGAGAATTAGCAAGAAATAAAAAATTAGATAAAAAAAGTATTGAAAAATTAATTGAAAACCCAAAAACAAAATATACGGCTTTTCAAATGTTATATCATAACAAACAATACGACGAATTGAATAAGTTTAATAGAGATTCAATTGTGAGAACAGCCATTCATTATTACGAGGATTTCAATGAAAAAAATGATTCAATTGTAATGTTAGAAGAGAAAGTAATCACGGTAAAAGACAAAAAAATCTCGTATTTCTTCTATAAAAAAATTGATATTGAAGATGATTCTTATGGAAAAAATTCTGAAAAACTAACAGCAATTGCTTTCGTTCACGATGAAAACAATAAATTAAATTTAAAAGCCTTTAGAAGATTCGGCGAAGAAAAAATTATTGAAGACAAAGAAATAGAACACATCATGAAAACGATGATTAACGAATCATTAAATGACAACCATTTGCGTGTGAGTTTCTCAAGTGGTCGTGGAAATAGCTATGATGAAACAGAATATTACGACGAGTAAATGCTAAGAACCAAAAAGGAAATAGTATATGTTATTTTGGCGGGAATTTTTATCACCAACGCCATCACTGCCGAACTTATTGGAGGAAAACTAATTCAAGTTGGTCCTTTTGTACTAAGTATGGGAATTTTGCCTTGGCCAATTGTATTTATTACAACGGATTTAATTAACGAATATTTCGGAAAACAAGGCGTGAAAAGATTAAGTTATATTACAGCTGGCTTAATTGCGTATTGTTTTGTAGTCTTGTTTTTTTCGATGAAAATTCCCGAAGCCAAAGGAATTAGTCCAGTTAGTAACGAACAATTTATTGCCGTTTTCGGACAAAGTAATTTGATTATTGTAGGTTCTATTATTGCGTTTTTGGTTGCGCAGTTTTTAGATGTGACGATTTTTAGTTACTTCAAAAAGAGAACTGGCGAAAAAATGATTTGGTTGCGAAGTACAGGATCTACAGTGTTTTCTCAATTAATAGATTCTTTTATTGTAGGCGGAATTGCGTTTTATTTACCCGGAATTTGGAACACCAAACAATATATAGAATTTTCTTTAACAGGATATTCTTTTAAATTAATGATTGCCATTTGTTTAACACCGTTAATTTATTTAGGTCATTTTTTGATTAACAAATACATTCATAATAACGAAAAACCACTAGTAAATGACTAAAAAACGTTGCGCTTGGTGCGAAAAAACCGATTTATATAAAGACTATCATGATAACGAATGGGGAAAGCCCGTTTATGATGATGCGACTTTGTTTGAATTTTTAATTTTAGAAACCTTTCAAGCGGGTTTAAGTTGGTATACGGTTTTAGTAAAAAGAGATAATTTTAGAAAAGCATTCGCCGGTTTTGATGTACAAAAAGTCGCTAAATTTACGGATGCAAAATTGCAAGTTTTAGCAGAAGATGTTGGAATTATCAGAAATAAATTGAAAATAAAAGCAGCTGTAACGAACGCACAAGCTTTCATAAAAGTACAAGAAGAATTTGGTAGTTTTTCTAAATACATTTGGGCTTTTGTAGACGGAAAACCAATAGATAATAAACGAAAAACATTAAAAGACGTTCCGTCCACGACAGAAATTTCAGATGCTTTAAGTAAAGATTTAAAAAAACGCGGATTCAAATTCGTTGGTTCCACAGTAGTTTACGCGCACATGCAAGCTACTGGAATGGTAAACGATCACGTAGAGGATTGTTGGACTAGAATTTAGTAATCAGTTTTCACTAATTAGTTTTCACGTCAAGTTTGTCACGCTGAAAGCGTCTCCTTAAATGAGTCAATATACAACATACAAAAACACATTATACAAAAAATGAGTAACGATCCACTTCACGGCATAACATTAAAAGCAATACTCGAAAAATTAGTCGAGTTTTATGGCTTTGATACGCTTGCCGAATTAATAAACATAAAGTGTTTTAAAGAAAATCCTTCTATAAATTCAAGTTTAACTTTCTTGCGAAAAACCGAATGGGCGCGTAAAAAAGTAGAAGAATTATATGTGAGAAGTTTGAAGAAATTTGATGCTAGATAATACAATAAATAATGAGTAGATCTAAAAGAAACACACCAAAAAGAGGCATCACTACTTCAGAAACTGAAAAAGAGAATAAAAGAAATGCGAATAGAAAACTTCGAAGAAAAGTAAAAATTCAAGTTAAAAAGGGAGAAATTAACCTAAGTAGATTAAGAGAAATTTCTAATGTTTGGTCTTTTGACAAAGATGGAAAAATGTATTTAAAAGAACCAACAACCAAAGATTTAAGAAAGTAATCTAACTTCTAAGTTGATAAAAAATCTTTGTAATTCTCCGCGCATCTCTGTGTAAAAACTATGCTTTCAAAATCGCTAAAAATTCGTCACGGTCAATTTCAATACAACCTAAACTTTCTAAATGATTGTTATGTACTTGGCAATCTAGCAATTTATAATTGGCTAATTCTAATTGTTTTGCCAAATGAATAAAAGCTACTTTACTCGCATTTGGAACTTTTGAAAACATACTTTCACCACAAAACACATCGCCTAAATCAATGCCGTATAAACCGCCAACGAGTTTGTTATTTTGCCAAACTTCCACACTTTTAGCATGACCTAATTCGTGTAATTTGCAATAAGCTTCAATAATTTCATCGGAAATCCAAGTGCCATCTTGATCTTTTCTTGGTGATTGCTGACAATTGGAAATTACTTCTCTAAAAGCGGTATTAAAAGTAACTTGAAACTCTTTTCTGTTCAAAATGTTTCGCATGCTTTTCGTAATTCGTAAATTTTCGAAAAACAACACCATTCTTTCTTCTGGACACCACCAAAGTTTGGGTTCATCATTGTCGTACCAAGGAAAAATTCCGTTTTGGTACGCCAATAGCAATCGTTCTGGAGACAAATCGCCACCAACAGCAATTATGCCTTCTAGAGATGTTTCAGAAGCTGGTGGAAAATAAAGTTCAGGTGTTAAAAAATACATTTTGTTAATTTCAAAAAAATTAATCTCAAATTAGAAATATTAAAAAAAGCCAGAAATTAAGTAAAACCTTAACTCCTGACTTCTATCTTCAGACTTCTAACTTTTAGAAAGGTAAATCGTCGTGTTCTTCTTCTTTAAAGTCAGTTGCAGGCGCAAAAGCTTCAGCAGCTGGCATTGGTGGCATTTCTGGCGCACCAGCAGGAGCTGCAGCAGCCATTCTTTCAATTCTCCATCCTTGAATTGAGTTGAAATATTTCGTTTCACCTTGTGGATTTACCCATTCTCTTCCTCTTAAATTGATAGAAACTTTAACTTGTTCTCCAACTTGGTATGAATTTAAATCGTCCACTTTTGCTTGCGTAAATTCAACCATAATATGTTGTGGATACTGCTCTTCAGTAGTAACAACTAATTCTCTTTTTTTGAATGAAGCACTAACGTCTTGAGTAGCGCCAATCATTTTAATTTTTCCAATAACTTCCATAATCTCTATAATTTATTTTTCTGCTAATAATAATTTCCAAGCGTTTAAAACTTGGTTGTTGTCTAAATATTCTTTTGCTTTCGCGAATTTCGTATCCAAATCGTCAGCACTTAAAACAGCTTTGACTTCAAAATTTTCTTTTACAAATATAGTAATTTCTTCTTCATTTGGAATAGCTTCTATATTTCCTAATTTACCTAAATCATTTCCGTTGAAATAACCACTTTCTTTAATAAAATTCGGAATCGAATCTACACCTATTCCTAAAGTTGTTAACGGTTTTTCCACTTCAAATAAACCAGCATTCGCACGACTGTACCAATTTCCTCCTAAACGAGAAACCAGATCAATTTTATGTTGATCAATCATTTGGTTTTCGTCTAAAACATTTTCGTGAATGTGTATTTTTACGACTTCGCAAATAATTAAATTTCCTGCACCACCTTGATCGCCTAAAGCAATAATGTCGTTAATTTTACATTCAAATTGTACCGGACTTTCAGCCACTCGAAACGGTTTTACAATATCTGAAGGAAGCATCGTAAACCCTGCTTTTTCAAATTCGTTTACACCATCAGGATATTCCGTGCTTGATAAACTCATTTGTTGTACAATATCGTAATTTACAATATTAATAACGACTTCATTTGTGTTTTGCGCGTTAATTAAAGTGTGTTTAATCGTATTGTTACGAACTCTTCGCGCAGGCGAAAAAATCAATATTGGCGGATTACTGCTAAACACATTAAAAAAACTAAATGGCGACAAATTCGGATTTCCGTTTAAGTCTAAAGTACTAGCAAAAGCAATAGGTCTAGGTGCCACAGCACTTTGTAAATACCCTTGTAATTTTGCTGGTGAAATTTCTTTTGGATCAATGCTTAACATAAATTCTAATTTTTTACAAATATAGTTGAATTTCCTTTTATCTTTTTACTTTTTACTTTGTTCTTAATTCTAAAAATTTCCTATTTTTACTCAAAATACTTTATATGCAGTTTTCTGAAAAAAGAAATCTTACACGTTGGGTTATCATTATTTCCTCGTTTTTAATTGCTTCCTTAATCTTATGGAATACATACATTTTTTTCCAAATTTTTAAAGAAGAGGAACGTAATAAAATGGAGTTGTGGGCTACGGCACAACAGAGTTTGAGTAATGCCAATGAGTTTACGGATATTGAATTGCCATCTTATATTTTGACAAATAATAAAACCATTCCTTTAATTTTAACTGATAAAAAAGGGAAGATTTTAAGTAATTTAAATCTTGGTGAAATTGAGAATGATAGTGTTAAAGTCAAAGAGTTTTTAAACAGAATTAAAAATCAGAATGAACCTATTAAAGTGCAATTTGCTACGGATAATTATAATTTATTGTATTATGGTGATTCTGCCATGTTAAATAAGCTAAAATATTATCCAATCGCTTTATTGTTGGTGGCCTTTTTATTTGGTGGCGTGGTGTATAATTTTTACCGAGCTACAAAAATGGCGACTCAAAACAAACTTTGGGCCGGTATGGCGAAGGAAACGGCGCACCAAATTGGAACGCCTTTGTCGTCATTAATTGGTTGGTTAGAATTGTTGAAATTAGAAAATATTGACGAAACTACTATCGAGGAAATTCAAAAAGACATTAATAGATTACAAACGATTACAGATAGATTTTCGAAAATTGGAAGTGAACCCGTTTTAGAAAAAAGAGACATTATTGCTGAAACAAAATCGTCTTTTGAATATTTACAAGCCATAACCTCAAAACAAGTTAGTTTCGATTTTAGAGCGCCAAATAAACCACTTTATGTGTCGTTAAATCCGACATTACACAGTTGGACGATCGAAAATTTAGTTAAAAATTCTATCGATGCGATGAAAGGAAAAGGAAAGCTTTCCATAGAAATTGTGGAAGGTGATGCGTTAATATATATCACAGTTACCGATTCTGGAAGTGGTATTCCGAAGAATAAATTTAAAACCGTTTTTGAACCTGGTTACACGTCGAAAAAACGTGGTTGGGGATTAGGTTTGTCACTTACTAAACGAATTGTACAAGAATATCACAAAGGTAGAATCAGAGTTGTCAATTCGGAAATTGGCAAAGGCACTACGATGCAAATCAGTTTTAAGAAAGAGAGTTAATTTTCTTTCTCAATATACGGTTTCAATTTTTTGGTTTTAATAAGTTTGAAACTTTTCCCATCCCAAGAATAATATTCAACAGATTTGTTTACTAAAAAAGTATAGCTATCTGAATTTTCATCTATGTTTGCGGCTTCATTAATGTTTTTAATAATCGTATTAGGTTGTCCGCCTTTTTCTTTTGGAAAAACAAATTCTTCTGTATGGTAAAAAGCACCAGCATCGCCCACATCATATTTTTCTGGAAGTTCTAAGAATTCTTTTCCGTTCCAACCAAAATAATAATACAAAGTTGGAATTCCGCAAGCTTCCCCGCTAAACGAAATTCGGTAAATTGAATTCAATTCTTTTAAACCCCAGCTACTTATGGCTGAATTTTGAAAGAAATGACTTTCATATAATTCTTTAGAAAATGATTTTTCGCTAATTATTTGATTTTCAGAATCTATGGCTTTTACAGAAATTCGATAGAAATCGCCCTCATATTCGTAATCATCTCGTTGTACTTTTTTGCTATATTTTGTGTCAATTGTAGTTAAAAAAGTAGTGTTTCCTTTTGTAATATTACCTAAAGCAATAAAACCTTTCCAAAGAAATCCGGTTTTAATTTGGTTGTTTTTGGAATATTCAATTTCCACCCAAGATAAATTTAAGCCTTTTATGTTTAAATTTTCGGTAGTGTTTTTTTTGACTTTAATTTTTGTGCCGATTTGTAAAGAATCTAATAATTGACTGTTTGCTGTTGAATCTTGTCGGACATAACAATTTTTTACCCCAATTACTGTTTTAATTTCACTTTCAGTATTATAATTATATTCCCAAAAGTAATTTTCAGATGGAATTTCTTGTGAGAAAATGAAGTTGGTAAATAATAAAAATAAGAGGAGTTTTTTCATGTGATAAGATAAAAAAAATCCACAAACTCATTTAGAATTTGTGGATGTGTATTTTATAAATTTTCAGCAATTTGTTTGGCTAAAGCTGTAAATTCTTCTGGTGTTAAACTTGTTTTTCGTTGGAAACGCATATCGTCCATATCTTGCAATGGTATCAAATGCACGTGAGTGTGTGGCACTTCTAAGCCAACAACCGCCACGCCAATTCGTTTACATGGAACTGTTTTTTCTAAAGCAATGGCCACTTTTCTTGAAAACGCCATTAATCTTAGATACAAATCTTCTTCCATATCAAAAATTTTATTAATCTCTTGCTTTGGTACACATAAAGTATGTCCTTTTGCATTCGGATTTACATCTAAAAAAGCAATAAAATCTTCGTTTTCTGTAATTTTATAACAAGGAATTTCTCCGTTGATAATTTTTGTGAAAATAGAACTCATCTTTTTTAATTTTTAAGAATTTAGTCACGAGTGATTTCTAAAACTTCAAATTTCAATACACCATTTGGTACATTAATTTCTGCAATTTCGCCTACTTTTTTACCTAATAATCCTTTTCCAATTGGAGAAGTTACCGATATTTTTCCTGTTTTTAAATCCGCTTCACTTTCAGCTACTAATGTGTATTGTAGTTCCATTCCGTTAGATTGATTTTTGATTTTCACGTTAGATAATACCAAAGCTTTTGAAACATCTAAAGTAGATTCATCAATAATTCTAGCGTTAGAAACTACTTCTTCCATTTTAGAAATACGCATTTCTAACAAACCTTGTGCTTCTTTAGCGGCATCGTATTCTGCATTTTCAGATAAATCGCCTTTATCTCTTGCTTCTGCAATGGCTTGTGATGCTTTGGGGCGTTCTATAGATTTAAGTTGGTCTAACTCGTCTTTTAAATGTTTTAATCCTTCTGCTGTGTAGTAAGATACTGTGCTCATAACTTCATTAATTTATAAAATAGAAAAAATCCCACAACTATGGGATTCCCTTTTTGCAAAGATATAATTTATTTAACTATTTTTCGTTTACTATATTAGTTTGTCAAATATAAATAAATTAAATTTGATAATTCAAATAAATATAAAAAATGAAAAGATTTTTTTGCCTACTTGTTTTGTTTCTAGCTAGTTTGTCTTGTGAAAAAGACAGACAGACAAATAATGGCAATCCGTATTTGCCAAATTATTCGTTTGAAGTTACCTTAAATATGAGTTTCCCTCAATATTCCGTTTTAGCTTTTCCATCGAGTGCCGTTTATGTGAATTCTGCTGGAGCTGGAATTAGAGGTTTAATTGTTTTTAATGCCGGAAGTGGTAATTATTTGGCTTATGATGCGGCTTGTCCAAATCAGGCTTTAACCGATTGTTCTACCATGACAATTAACGCAATTAATGCAAAATGTGCGTGTGATGATGCCGAATATAGTTTGTATACAGGTTTATCAGCAGGAAAACAATATCCTATGAAAGCCTATAGAGTTCAAGTGATTGATGCAACAACAATAAAGGTTTACAACTAATGTTTAAAGATATTTTTTCATTCTTCAAAAAAGACACGAAATCGTACCCAAAAGGTTCTATTCATAATTTTGTGGTTAAAGATTTACAAGGCAACGACTTTGATTTTTCCACCCTAAAAGGGAAAAAGGTGTTAATTGTCAATACGGCTTCTAAATGCGGATTAACACCTCAATATGAAAGATTACAGAAAATTTACGACAAGTATAAATCTCAAAATTTTGAAATAATTGGTTTTCCAGCGAATAATTTTCTGTGGCAAGAACCAGGCAATTCTAATGATATCCAAGAATTTTGTAGTATGAATTACGGAGTGACTTTTCCTATGATGGAAAAAATATCTGTGAAAGGGAAAAACATGCATCCTATCTATGAATTCTTAACTAAGAAATCAAAAAATGGTGTAAAAGATTCTTCCGTAAAATGGAATTTTCAAAAATATTTACTGAATGAAAATGGCGAATTAGAAAAAGTAATTTCTCCAAAAACGCAACCAGATGACAGAAGTATTACGGCTTGGATTGAAGGAAAATAAAAAGGCTAGAATTTCTTCTAACCTTTTTAAAAACATAACTATTTAAAAATACTAAAACTTCAAGTTCATTCCAGCTAAGAAATTGATTCCTGCTTGTGGATAATATCCTGCACCTTCAATGGTTGTTGTGCTTGGACCGCTCCAATTGTCATCATACGTGTAAAAATACCCGTTTGATTCATAAGTTCTGTCGAAAATATTATTTATCAATCCAGAAAATACAATAGATTTAATTCCTTTATTGATTTTCCATTCGTAAGTAATGTTTAAATCAGATGTGGTATAATCTGGTAAAACTGATTTTTCAGCATCAATATTCCCCATATATTGTTCGCCTACAAACTTCGTTAAGAAAGAAATTTGTAAGGATTTAATTGGTGTAAGTGTAATATTATTTCCAACAACTAAATTTGGTGAATAGGCAATGTTAGTGTTTCCTAAATTGGTTAAAACACCATCTCTTTGAAAGTAGAAATCTTCATTTTTATTTGTGCTTAAAGTGTTGTAG